>JBBQWK010000377.1:0-1526 GCA_038210695.1 Alphaproteobacteria bacterium | reverse complement strand
AGTGCAGCGGCGGCAGATGACGACGGTGCTGGATAGCAACGTTCACAATATTGCCATCGACGGCAGCTTCGATGATTGCCAGGACCTTGTGAAGGCGATGTTCAACGACGCGAAATTCCGCGCCGAGATGCATTTGTCGGCCGTCAACTCCATCAACTGGGCGCGCATTCTGGCGCAGGTGGTTTATTACATTTACGCGGGCGTGCGCATTAAAGACAAAACGGGCAGGGCGCCTGTGTTTTGCGTGCCGACCGGAAACTTCGGCAACGTCTATGCCGGCTATGTCGCGCAGTCGATGGGCATGGAAGTTGAAAAATTCCTCGTCGCCACCAACCGCAACGATATTCTGCACCGCTTCTTCACCACCGGCCGCATGAAGGCCGAAGGCGTCGCCGCCAGCCTGTCGCCGAGCATGGATATTCAGATTTCCAGCAACTTCGAGCGGTTGTTGTTCGACCTGCTGGGCCGTCAGGGTGACGCGGTCGACCAGACCATGCAGCACTTCCGCAAATCAGGCCCCTTCAGCCTTGATGACACCGTCATGAACCCCATGCGCTGCCTGTTTGCCAGCGGCAGGGTGGATGATGTCGGCACGCTGGATGTCATGCGCCGCATTTACAAGGCGCATGATTACATCGTCGATCCGCACACCGCCGTCGGCCTTGGCGTGGCGGAAGACTATTTGAAGGACAATAAAGATTCCGTCATCGTGTCGCTGGCAACGGCGCATCCCGCCAAATTCCCGCTGGCGGTGAAGGAGGCGATAGGCATTGATCCCGCGCTGCCGCCGCATCTGGCAGATTTGTATACACGGCAGGAGCGCTATCAGGTGCTCCCGAATGACCTGAACAAGGTGCAGGATTTTGTCCGCGCCGGAAGCAAAAAATGAGCCTTTATAACCTTGCCCGCCCGCTGCTGCTGTCACTCGATGCCGAAAGCGCGCATGGCTTAACGCTGCAGGCGCTGAAAATGGGCCTCGCGCCGCGCTACGATGTGAACGACCCCGCGCTGCGCACCAAGCTGTGGGGCCGCGAGTTCCGCAACCCCCTCGGCCTCGCTGCCGGTTTCGACAAGCAGGCGGAGGTGATTGCGCCGCTGTTCCATATGGGGTTTGGTTTTGTTGAAACGGGCACGGTGACGCCGCTGCCGCAGCCCGGCAACCCGAAGCCGCGCGTCTTCCGCGACACCGCGAATAAATCCGTCATCAACCGCATGGGCTTTCCCGGCGCAGGGCTTGATGTGTTCGTCGACAACATCAAAAAATTCCGCGCCAAGCATGCAGATTCCCTCGGCATCCTCGGCGTCAATATCGGCATTAACGAAGATGCCAAAGCGCCGCTGGAAGATTACAAGCGCTGTATTGAAAAACTGGCCGCCTACAGCGATTATATCACCATCAATATTTCATCGCCCAATACCGCAGGCCTCCGCGACCTGCAGGCGCGGGAAGAGCTGGATAAGTTGCTGGCAGCTCTTGTTGGCCTCCGCAACCTCATGCAGACGGAAGCCCTCCTGCTGCTGAAGGT
>JBBQWK010000376.1:0-1565 GCA_038210695.1 Alphaproteobacteria bacterium | reverse complement strand
AAATCTGTCGGTCGATTTCGTCAATGGCAGCAACGCCGTGCACGCGGTAAAAAACATTTCCTTCTCGATCGAGAAAGGGGAAACGCTGGCGGTGGTTGGTGAATCCGGCTCCGGCAAATCGGTCACGGCACTATCCATTTTGCAGCTGTTGCCGTACCCCTCCGCAACGCATCCCTCCGGCTCCATCAAATTCAACGGCGAAGAAATGATGAACGCGCCGGATGCGAAGCTGCGCACCATTCGCGGCAACAAGGTCGCGATGATTTTTCAGGAGCCAATGACCTCGCTCAACCCGCTGCACACCATCGAGCGGCAGATTGCGGAAGTGCTGATCCTGCATAAGCATATGACGCCGGAAAAAGCCCGCGCCCGCGTGGTTGAATTGCTGGAGCTTGTCGGCCTCAACAAGCTGACCTCCCGCCTGCATGCCTTTCCGCATGAACTGTCGGGCGGCCAGCGCCAGCGCGTCATGATCGCCATGGCGCTCGCCAACGAGCCCGACCTGCTGATCGCCGACGAGCCGACAACGGCGGTCGATGTGACGGTGCAGGCCCAGTTGCTGAAGCTTCTGCGCGAATTGCAGCAAAAGCTGGGCATGGCGGTGATGCTCATCACACATGACCTCAGCATTGTGCGCAAAATGGCCTCCCGCGTTGCGGTCATGTACCACGGCGAAATTGTGGAGACGGCAACGACCGAAAAGCTCTTCAGCAACCCGCAGCATGACTATACCAAAATGCTGCTCGGCGCCCAGCCCAAGGGCGCACCGGAGAAGTACGATACGTCGGCGCAGCCGGTACTGAAGGCCGAAGATGTAAAAGTTTACTTCCCCATCCGCACCGGATTTTTCCGCCGCACAACCGATTACGTGCGCGCGGTTGACGGTATTTCGCTGGATCTGCGGCCCGGCCAGACCATCGGCATTGTCGGCGAGTCAGGTTCCGGCAAGACGACGCTTGGCCTTGCCATCCTGCGGCTTTTGTCCGCGAAAGGCGTTATCAATTTCGAAGGCCGCGATCTGGCCAAATTGACGGAAAAAGAAATCCGCGGCCTTCGCCGTGATATGCAGATTGTTTTTCAGGATCCCTATGGCTCCCTGTCGCCGCGTTTGTCGGTGGAGCAGATTATCGAGGAGGGGTTGCTGGTTCACTTCCCGAAACTCACCGCGGCAGAGCGCGAGCAGAAGGTGATTGCGGCGCTGAACGAGGTGGGGCTTGACCCCGCCACGCGCCAGCGCTACCCGCATGAATTTTCCGGCGGCCAGCGCCAGCGCATTGCCATCGCGCGCGCCATGGTGCTGAACCCGAAATTCGTTATTCTGGACGAGCCGACGTCCGCTCTTGATATGTCGGTGCAGGCGCAGATTGTGGAATTGCTGCGCAAGCTGCAGCGCGATCATAACCTTGCTTACCTTTTCATCAGCCATGATCTCCGCGTGGTCAAGGCCATGTCACATCAGGTTATTGTCATGAAAAACGGCAAGGTGGTGGAAAGCGGCACGACGAGAGACGTGTTCGAAAACCCGCGCGAAGAGTACACAAAGTCGCTTATCGCCGCCGCGCTCA
>JBBQWK010000375.1:0-1591 GCA_038210695.1 Alphaproteobacteria bacterium | reverse complement strand
TTTGATTCCAGCAGCGCATGGCCGTAGGCAGTGCGGATAAGGCCCGATCGCGGGGCAAACTGCGCGGCCTTGGCATAGGCAGACACTGCATCGTCCACCTGCGCGTGCTCGAATAAAATCTGCCCCTTCAGTTCATAGAAGTAGGGGTTCTCCGGTTCGGCTTTGATCAAGGGCTCCAGCTGTTTCAGCGCCGCCTCGCCGCGGCCAAGGCGATAGGTGGCCACAGCGCGGCCGTATTGCGATGCGATGGAGGTGCCTTTATCGGCCAGCGCGCGGTCGGGGAACAGGTAGCCCATCAGCTTCGCCTTCAGCCGCGCATGCATTTCTACCCATGCCGGCGGCACATGCGCATCGCTGTTTCTCGATTGCGCTACCATGTTTTCAAGGAAGTTCACGCGGTCTTGGGTGAGCGGGTGGGTCTGCACGTATTCCGACTGCTGCGATTCCGGCAGCAGCTCCTGATTTTTCAGTTTCTCCATGAAGCTCAGGAAACCCGTGATCGGCAAATGCGCATCCTGCAAAAAGCGCACGCCCGCCTGATCCGCCGCGGTTTCCGCCATGCGGTTGTGGCGCAACACCAGGCGCGTGCCATAGGTGCCTGCGCCGGAGAGGACGGCAGCCGCAGCATCTGCGGAGCCGGAGGCGGCAGCGCCTGCCAAGCCCAGCAGGCTCATTAAAATTGTCTGGGCCGTCGCATCGCGGATCTCTTCCTTCATGCGGAACAGGTCACCATGCGCGATGTGGCCGGTTTCATGCGCGACAACGCCGATCAGTTCATCGGGGTTCGAAGTTTCGAGGATCAGGCCGGAATAAATGAAAATATTCTGGCCGCCGGCAACAAAGGCGTTGAGGTCGTTTTCATCCACCAGCACAAAACGCACCGCATCCGGCGATACGCCCGCCTGCTGGAAGATGGGGCGGCAGAAGGTGCGAAGGTCGCTCTCCGTCTCCTCGTCCCGCAGAATAGACATGCCGCCGGCCTGCGCGGCGGGTGCCGCGGCAAGAAGCGAAAAAAGCAGTGCGGTGATGAAGAGGCAGGCTTTTGTCATGGGTTTTCTGGTTCTGGTCACAAGCGGCGCTGCCCTGATACGCCGGTTGAAAAAGCTTAGTGGTTGACGGAAACGCCGGCGGTGTTGTGGTCGCTCCAGCTCATGCCGTTGTCTTTCCATTTCCAGCCGGTGTAATCGTCAGGCCAGAAGGCGCCGGAAAGTTTCGTCGTGATCATGCCGGTTTGATCCATGCTCGCGAGCTGGAAGTGGAAATCATCCCCCCAGATCACGCCTTCGGAATTCGTTTTCTGGTAGCCCGCGGGTTCGCCTTCAACGGCAAGGCGGATATGCGCCTTGCGGAAAGTCAGCGCCTTGAAGTCTTCCATCGGCGTCGTGACGGAGACGGGCAGCCAGTTGCTGCCATCGGTCGCCGCAACGGCGGGGCCTTTGTAGCAGACGGGTTCTTTTTTGGCGGTGTCGTAGCAGATTTCAAGGCGCGCCGAATAACCCTTCAGGCTGCGGGTCTTGATAAAGGCCTGCGCGCCGATGGCGAGCGTGCATTTTGCGCCGCAGGAGGACAGCGACAGCATCGCGCCCTTGTC
>JBBQWK010000374.1:0-1599 GCA_038210695.1 Alphaproteobacteria bacterium | reverse complement strand
CAGGCATTTGCAATCGTGGCGCCGCCGCCGGTGCATAAGCCTGACGGCTTTACCTGCGATCCGCCCGAATTCACGCTGGTGAGGACCGACAAAGGCCTGCACCTGCATGCGACGATTGAAGTGCCGACGCCCGGCTACAGCTATACCTTCTCGACCGATGATTCCGATGCGCAGGGCGGCATTCTTACCGCAAATATAAACTTGCAGACGCCGGAAGCCGCAACGGCGCAGGTGATTTCCACCTTCCGGATCGACCAGCAGATCAAAACCACGGCGGATATCAACACGCTCAACATTTCCATCGACAAGGAATTCGACTGGGGCCCTGAAAAGGTCACCTGCACCACACCCGTTACAGAAGAAGAAGGAACGACAAAATAATGACCGCAGCAAAAGAAGTTAAAATCGGCATTCTCGGCGCCGCCGGCCGCATGGGCCAGATGATCGCGCGCGAAATTTTCAGCGGCCAGTTCCCCGGCGCAAAACTTGTTGCAGCAGTGGAGCACAACAAAAGCTGGGCCATCGGCAAGGATATGGGCGGCATTGTGGGGCTCGAGCCCTGCGGCGTGACCGTGACGCTGGATAAACAGGCGGCCTTTAAAACTGCGGATGTATTGATCGACTTCACCAATGTCGACACCACCGTTGAACACGCCGGCCTCGCCTACCAGACCGGCAAGGCCTATGTGCTGGGCACCACGGGCCTCACCGAACGGGAGCGCGCTGCCGTGACCGTTGCGACGCAAAAAGCGCCCGTGCTGCAGGCCTATAACATGAGCGTCGGCGTCAACCTGCTGCTCTCCCTCATCGAGGAAACCGCGCGGCGCCTCGGCCCCGATGAATTCGATATCGAAATTTTTGAATCGCACCACCGCCATAAAGTGGATGCGCCTTCGGGCACCGCCCTTGCCATGGCGGAAGCCGCTGCCAACGGCCGCGGCGTGAAGCTGAAAGACGCGCTGGTGCCCGCCCGCTTCGGGCAAATTGGCGCGCGCGTGCCGGGCTCCATCGGCGTTTCCGTGTTCCGCGGCGGCGATGTCATTGGCGACCACACCGTCACCTTCGCCGCTATGGGCGAGCGCATCGAGCTCAGCCACAAAGCCTCCGACCGCAGCCTGTTCGCCAAGGGCGCGGTGCGCGCGGCCCTGTTCCTTGCCGGCAAACCGGCGGGCTCCTACGCCATCAAGGACATGCTGGGGCTTTAAAAATCAGCGGCTTACTCGCATCGTTCTGAAAAACCGTCATTAACGCTTCTTTTGGCGCGCCCGCGCTATAATAGGCGCAGGTATTTCAAAAGGATAAGCCCTGCCGTGGCCGCCTCTGCTTCCATCAACGCCTTTATTGCCGCCAGCCGTTTCGGTTTTGGCGCGCGGCATGATGACCTTGCCACCATCGGCGATGATCCGCGCGGCTGGCTGGTGGCGCAGCTGGAGCCCGCATTGGCCGCCAATGCCGCTCTCGACAACCTGTCTCAGACGATTTAAACGCTGGCGCCGTTCCGCAATATTTTGAGCCACAAGGCATTCATTCACGAAGACACCAAGAACGACGCCGATGTGATCGACATGCTGCAGCAGACGCGGCAAAAAATGCTTGACC
>JBBQWK010000373.1:0-1639 GCA_038210695.1 Alphaproteobacteria bacterium | reverse complement strand
CGCCGCGCGGTTGACATGGCGGCCGAAGACATCGGCGTTGACATCATCCTCCGTCGTCACCTGACCGGAATGAAGGCCCATGCGGACGAGGATATTTTCAAGCTCCGGATGCGCGGCATTAAACGCCGCAAGCTTTTCCTGCACCTCGAGCGCGCGGGCGACTGCCGTAGAGGGTTCCGAAAAAACCGCCATGACGGAATCGCCAATGTGCTTGATAACGCGGCCGCCGCCGTCGCGCTCGATAACGGGCACGACGACATCGTCATGGTGGCGGCGCAATTTGTTGGAATAGGCCTCGCCCTGTTCTTCGGTGATGGCGGTGAAGCCCTTGATGTCCGTGAACAGGATGGTCAGCACCGCCGTGCTTTTCTGGCGGCGGAACTGGTCGATCACCTGCATTTCGCCGGCGGTCAGCGGAACCTGATTGACGGGGGCGTTGCTGTTTTCCATGGCTTTATCCTGTCGTCTGCGCGAATGCGAAGGGGAGGCCTTGCGGCTTTCCTGTTTTCAGGATTAGCATAGGACAGCCCCAGGGCAGTTTAAAGCCTCTAAATCAGCAGAAAGACGCCATGAAAAAAGCGACAACGCCCGAATCCGTTAAAAAAAACGCCTTAAAAGCCGCCAGCGAGACGTCTCAGAGCCTTATCGACGGGCGTATCAAGGAATTAGGCGATTGGCGCGGCGACATGCTCGCAATGGTCAGGAAGCTTATCCATCAGGCCGACCCAGCGGTTGTGGAGGAATGGAAATGGCGCGGCGTGCCGGTGTGGGAGCATGACGGCATCATCTGCACAGGTGAAACATACAAAGAAGTCGTGAAGCTGACCTTTGCCAAAGGCGCAGCCTTAAAAGATCCGGCGAAGCTGTTTAATGCCAGTCTTGAAGGCAATGTGCGCCGCGCGATTGATATTCACGCGGGTGACAAGATTAACCAGACAGCTTTCAAGGCGCTTATCCGCGCAGCGGTGGCGCTGAACATGGACGTCACCAAGGCGCGGGCAGCGAAGAAGAAGCCCAAGAAAATGACGAAATAAAAACAGCCGTGACCAGCGACAAGCCGGTCACGGCTGTGAATTACGTTTCGCCAAGCCTTAAGCGAGGTCGAAGCGGTCGAGGTTCATGACTTTGGTCCAGGCAGCGGCGAAATCCTTGACGAATTTCGGCGTTGCATCGGCACAGGCATAGACCTCCGCCAGCGCCCGCAGCTGGGAGTTGGAGCCGAAGACGAGATCGGCACGCGTGCCGGTCCATTTGAGCGCCTTCGTCTTGCGGTCGCGGCCCTCGTAAATGCCTTCGGCGGTCTTGGAAGCTTCCCAGCCTGTTTGCATGTCGAGCAGGTTGATGAAGAAATCATTCGTCAGCACGCCCGGCTTCTGGGTAAACACGCCGTGTTTTACGCCACCGGCATTGATGCCCAGAACGCGGAGACCGCCGACCAGAACCGTCAGTTCCGGACCGCTGAGGCCCAGTAATTGTGCGCGATCAACCAGCGCTTCTTCCGGCTGCATCAGCTGCGGCCCGCGCAGGTAGTTGCGGAAACCATCCGCCGCCGGTTGCAGGGGTGCAAAAGATTCCACATCGGTTTGTTCCTGCGAGGCATCCATGCGGCCCGGCGTGAAGGCGACGGCGACATCGGTGC
>JBBQWK010000372.1:0-1699 GCA_038210695.1 Alphaproteobacteria bacterium | reverse complement strand
TCAACGCTGAAGCCGAAGGCGCTTTTGCCGGAGAATATCTGCCACAGCGTGACAACTTCTTCGCGCGTCGATTTTTCATCCAGCGACAGGCCGATCGAGCCGTTGCCCAGATCGCGCAGGTTGAACTGCGCCGCCTTGGCGCGGTTCAGAATATCCTGCGTCTGGTTGCCGGCGTTGATGGTGAGCGTATCGAAAGCGAATTCGTTTTCAACCGTCAGGCCCAGCTTCTGCAGCCCAGCCGCCAGAATGGCGGTAAGGCGGTGAACGCGGGTGGCGATGGTTTTGAGGCCTTCGGGCCCGTGATAGACGGCATAGAAACCGGCGATATTCGCCAGCAGCACTTGCGCGGTGCAGATGTTGCTGGTCGCTTTTTCGCGGCGGATATGCTGCTCGCGCGTTTGCAGCGCAAGGCGGTAGGCAGGTTTGCCTTTATTGTCGACCGAGACGCCGACGATGCGGCCGGGGGTCGAGCGTTTGAAATTATCCTGCACGGCAAAGAAAGCGGCGTGCGGGCCGCCGTAGCCGAGCGGCACGCCAAAGCGCTGCGCCGAGCCGAAGACGATATCCGCGCCCCATTCGCCGGGCGGTTTCAGCAGGGTGAGCGCCAGCAGGTCGGTCGCAACGGCGACGACGGTGTTTTTCGATTTGGCTTTTGAAGCAAGCCCCGCGTAATCATGCAGCATGCCGCTGGTGCCGGGGTATTGCAGAATAATCGCAAAGCCGTCTTTTTCAACGAGCTCTTCCGCTTTGCCGATGACCACGTCGATGTTCAGCGGCCTGGCGCGGGTTTCGATGATGGCAATGGTTTGCGGGTGGCATTCATCGCTGACCAGCACGGTGCTGCTGGTGGAGGTGCTGATGCGTTTCGCCAGCGTCATGGCTTCCGCCGCCGCCGTGCCTTCATCGAGCATCGAGGCATTGGCGAGGGGCATGGCGGTCAAATCCATGACCATCTGCTGGTAATTGATTAGCGCTTCAAGGCGGCCTTGGGAAATTTCGGGCTGGTAGGGCGTATAGGCGGTGTACCAGCCGGGGTTCTGCAGAACATTGCGCAGAATAACGTTGGGCGTCAGCGTGTCGTAATAACCGGTGCCGATGAGCGAGCGGAACACTTTGTTCTGCTTTGCCATGGCGTAGAGTTTTTCGAGTGCTTCATGTTCCGTCATGCTGTCGCCGGTGGCGGGCGCGGATTTTTCTAAAATCGCGGCGGGCACGGTCTTGGCGATAAGGTCGTCAAGCGACGACGCGCCAACGGTGCGCAGCATGGCGGCGATGTCGGCATCGCCGGGGCCGATGTGACGGCGGATAAAGTCGTTGCGCTGTTCAAGGTCTGCAAGGGTCGTCGTCATGCGCTTAAAGTCCTTTAATGTAGTCAGTGTAAGCACCTTCGTCTTTGAGGGCGGAAAGTTCGGAATCATTCGCAACTTTGACTTTGTAGAACCATGCAGCGCCCATGGGGTCGCTATTGACCATGGCGGGATCGGCGGCCAGGGCTGCGTTAATTTCCGTCACTTCGCCCGTCACCGGCGCATAAACTTCGGATGCGGATTTGACTGACTCAACAACGCCGGCCTGCGCGCCCTTGGTCAGCTTCGCGCCGACTTTCGGCAGCTCCACATACACCACATCGCCAAGCGCTTTTTGCGCATAGTCGGAAATGCCGACGGTGCCGACGCCGTTGTCGATCTTCACGTATTCA
>JBBQWK010000371.1:0-1731 GCA_038210695.1 Alphaproteobacteria bacterium | reverse complement strand
GTGCTTGTCCTCGAACATATCGATCTCGACGCCCATCAGGCTGGCAAAATCGGAGATGGCTGCAGAAATGGTCATGGGAATCTTAAAAGCCCTTCAACAGTGATGGAGAACAATACACCCGCCACCATAAATATGTCAAATATTATCAGCAGATTACGCGGCTTTTCAAAGGCTTACCGGCCAGCTTGCTTTTACCCTAAAAACCCCGTACCAATAGTTGAAACCCCCTGAAAAATCTGATGGTTTCACCGCCGGTCGTTACAAACCGGCGTTTTCCGCTGGCTGCCGCCGGCTTGTTTTGTGGAGTAAACCATGCGCATCGAATCCGAACCGAAACTTGATTTTGACGACGTCCTTATCCGCCCAAAGCGCTCGCGCCTTAAGTCCCGCTCGGAAGTGGATGTCCGCCGCACCTTCAAAACACCGCATTCGGGCGAAGAGATCACCGGCGTGCCCATCATCGCCGCCAACATGGATACGGTCGGCACGCTGAAAATGGCGGCGGCCCTTGCCTCCCACGGCATGTTCACATCGCTGCACAAGCACTACAAAACGGAAGAGCTGGTCGCGGCCAAAATCTCCACCGATTATTCCTTCATCACCGTCGGCATTGATGACCTGACCTCCATCGACAACGTCATGGCGGCGCTGCCGGGTGCGAACAAGATCTGCCTTGATGTCGCCAATGGCTACACCGAACGCTTTATCGATTTCCTGCGCGAAGTGCGCAAGCATCACCCGAAAAAAATCATCATGGCCGGCAACGTTGCGACGCCGGATATGACCGAGGCGCTTATTCTGGCGGGTGCTGATATTGTGAAGGTCGGCATCGGCCCCGGTTCTGCCTGCATGACACGGGCGATGACCGGCATCGGCTACCCGCAACTTTCCGCGATCATTGAATGCGGTGATGCAGCGCACGGCCTTGGCGGTTTCATTTGCGCCGATGGCGGCTGCAAAATGCCGGGCGATGTGGCGAAAGCCTTTGCGGCAGGGGCAGACTTCGTCATGCTCGGCGGTATGCTCGCAGGCCATACGGAATCGCTCGATGACGAACAGCTGAAAGCCGTGCAGGGCAAGGCGAATGGCAAGATCGAGTACTACGGCATGTCGTCCAAAGTCGCGATGGATAAATATTCCGGCGGCGTTGCCTCCCACCGCGCGTCCGAAGGCCGCGTCATTACCATTGATTACAAGGGCGATGTGAAGGAAAGCGTGCAGGATATTCTGGGCGGTCTTCGCTCCGCCTGCACTTATGTTGGCGCGTCACGCCTGAAGGAACTCACCAAGCGCGCGACCTTCGTGATCAAGAAGTAACGGCAGGTTTGCGCAGCAGGTAAATCCCGAGCGGCAGGAAGCACGCCCAGAAAACGGCATAGGCAGCAAAAGCCCGCCAGCCGTTAAGGGCCAGCACGCCAAAACCTTCGCCCGACTTATAACTTAAAGGGCCGAAAATTGCGCCGAGCAAGGCTGCGAGCCACAGGCGCGCCTGCAGGGGTTTTTGCAGCAGCGCAAAGGCCGGCGCAAACAACAGCCACAGGGCGATGAGCCAGAGCGGCAAAAAATTCGCGGCTGACGCGGCGGTGACCTCGATCAGCCCTGCCTTCAGCGCCGCCATATCTGCCGCAGCGCCAATACCCGCCAGGGCCAGCAGCCGTGAGCAATCCTGCCAGCGCGGTTTGAACGCCGCCATGAACAGCGCCCAGCCGACCAGCGGCACCAGCAGCGATA
>JBBQWK010000370.1:0-1749 GCA_038210695.1 Alphaproteobacteria bacterium | reverse complement strand
GAAGAAGGCAAGGGTGGCATTTACAACTTCGTCACCAAGCGCGGCATCTGCCGCGGTGCACGTTCCAAAATTTCATGGACACAGGTTGAAACTGGCTCCGCCATTACGTGGAAGTACCCGTCCTGCGTGCTGCTGGGCGATGACAGCGTTGGCGAGTTCTATTCCGTCGCGCTGACCAACAATTACCAGCAGGCCGATACCGGCACCAAGATGATCCATATCGGCAAAAACACCAAGAGCCGCATTATCTCCAAGGGTATTTCGGCAGGTAAATCCAACAATACTTACCGCGGCCTTGTACGCATTTCCGGCAGCGCGACCGGTGCCCGCAACTACACGCAGTGCGACAGCCTGCTCATCGGCGACAAATGCGGCGCGCATACCGTGCCCTATATCGAGAATAAAAATCCCACTGCGACGCTGGAGCATGAAGCGACAACGTCTAAAATCAGCGAGAAGCAGCTGTTCTATTGCCGCCAGCGCGGCATCCCCGAGGAAGAGGCGCTCACGCTGATCGTGAACGGTTTCTGCCGCGAAGTGCTGCAGCATCTCCCCATGGAATTCGCCGTCGAGGCGCAGAAGCTGGTCGCGATCAGCCTGGAAGGAAGCGTAGGCTAAAATGTTGAAAATCGAAAATCTCCATGCCACCGTCGGCGGCCGCGAAGTGCTTAAAGGCCTGTCGCTGGAAATAGAACCCGGCACAGTGCATGCCATCATGGGCCCCAACGGCTCCGGCAAATCGACGCTGTCGTATGTGCTGGCGGGCCGCGACGGGTATGAAGTCACCTCAGGCTCTGTCACCTTCATGGGCAAAGACCTGCTGGCGATGGAAGCGGAAGAACGCGCCGCGGCTGGGTTGTTTCTGGCCTTCCAGTATCCGGTTGAAATTCCGGGCGTCTCCACTACGACATTCCTGAAGACCGCGATCAACGCCATCCGCAAGTCGCGCGGCGAAAAAGATATCGAACCCGCGCAGTTCCTGAAAATGCAAAAGGCAAAAACCGGCTCCATTGGCATGGATGCCGAAATGCTGAAGCGCGGTGTGAACGTCGGCTTTTCCGGCGGCGAGAAAAAACGCAACGAAGTGCTGCAAATGGCAATGCTTGAGCCAAAGCTCTGCATCATGGATGAAACCGACAGCGGCCTTGATATCGACGCGCTGAAAGTGGTGGCGGACGGCGTGAATAACCTGCGCGACCCCGCACGCTCCTTCCTCATCATTACCCATTACCAGCGCCTGCTGGACTACATCAAGCCGGATGTGGTGCATGTGCTGGCGAAGGGGCGTATTCAAAAAACTGGCGGCCCCGAACTGGCGCTGCAGCTGGAAGAGCGCGGCTATGCCGAATATTACGACGCCAAAGAAGGGGAGGCGGCTTGAGAATGACCGCAGCCGCCAGCAAGGAAGCCTTTAGCCTCGCCCCTGCGCATACCGCGGCGGCAATGCCCTGGCTTGCCGATGCGGCAGCCCTGCTGCATGACTCAAGCGCACCTTGGGTAAAAGCCCTGCGCGCCACCGGCGCCGAAAGCTTTGCGACGAGCGGCCTGCCGCAGCCGAAACAGGAAGGCTGGCAGTACACCAATATCCGCCCGTTGAGCGGCACCACCTTCAGCTATTCCGCAGAGCCGGTGAAGTTTGACGCCGGCAAGCTGCCTGAAAAACTACTGGCAGACAGCTATCGCCTTGTCCTCGTCAACGGCCAGTACCAGCCAAAACTGTCGGACGTTCCTGCAAACGTCACGGTCATG
>JBBQWK010000369.1:0-1749 GCA_038210695.1 Alphaproteobacteria bacterium | reverse complement strand
TTTTGGCGGTTTTTTCGGCAGCCAGCTGCGACATGGTCGATACATCATCGAGCACATTCGCAACATCGTCCAATAGGGCAAGAAGACCGCTGACGGCCATGATGGTGAAATCCGGTTATTTTTGATGTGAAACGGCGGAAGAAATTTTCTTCCGGAATTCATATTACGCTTTCTGTGACGGATGTTGAGCGCAAATTTGAAAATTAAAGGATTCATTTAAAATTTGGCTCTCCGGTGTAACTTGATTGCTAAAAAGTACGCTAGTACCTCGCAATCCGTGGAGTAAACTGCCATGGCGCACTGGCATTACACTGAAATCGCTCGATAAAATTGCATCTTTAGCTTGGCCTTCGCGCGGCGTATAGTTGGCGCCGTTATTCAAAACGGGAGCTTTTGCCATGCAGCTTATCGACCGCGACGGGCGCCTGACGCCGGTCCTTAAAATCCTCACCGATTATCCGCGCGATGATCTGGCGGATGACGAGGTGCATCAATCGCTGGTCACGGCCTGCGTTTCCCGTGGGATCTACCCCGCGAATATCGATGTCGGCGCGGTGCCAGGCATGGATACGATTGTCGCGGGCTTCAAAACCGCGCAGCTGGTGTTCAATTCCAAACTTGGCTACGGGCATATTTTCCACACCAACTGCGCGCCGCGCAAAAATATCGTCAGCATCAAAAGCCAGGGCGAAAAAATTGTTCTCGGCATCACGGCCAGCGGAGTTGTCGCGCTCATGGTCAACGCCGGCTATTCCATCGCGCCGTTTTATGAAGCCGTGGCGGCGGGGGAAATGATGTTCTTCCAGACGTCGGTGCCGGACAGCGGCTCCCAATTCCGCTCCCGCGATTATTTCCCCGATGCCATGGCGGATTTAACGCTGCATCTGGCAACGCGCTTTGCCGCCCTTGGCGAAGATAAAATCAACGCGCTACTGAAGGCGCGGGCCTACCGCGATATTCTTGACGGCCTCTCGTACCTTGGCGCGCCGCTGGACCTTGCCAGCTTCCCGCATCTGCCGGAAGCGACGGTGTTTTACGTCGACAGCTTCGGCAATATCAAGCTCAACTACAAGCATGGCGCATTGCTGGCGCAGCATGCGGTTGGTACTAAACTGGTTGTCGCCATTGGCAACACGGTTGTCGATGCCGTCGTCGGCGACGTCGGCTTCAGCATGGGGGAGGGGGTTATTGCCCTCACCGCCGGTTCTTCCGGCTGGTCGGTTGGCAAGGGCGACAAAGCTATGTTCGCGGAAATTTTCCTGCGCGGCGGCAGGGCGGAGGGGCATTTCCCGGGGCTTGTCACCGGTGACCAGGTACTGGGCCTGCCGCGCGAAACGCTGAACAAGGTGATCGAAACCCTGCATGCCGCAGGAAGAGAAACATCGGAACAGTTTGACCTTTACAATATTTCCGAAGCGCGGATTTTGAAACTTCTCGGCCGCTCCCGCCTGCTGCAGAACGGCTTTGATTCACGTGCGCTGAATGACGCTTTGAAAACCGGACAGCTTGTCCAGAAACTCGTGGCCTGACCATGACTCTCGATTTCAAGAAGTATCAGGATGAAGCCCGCAAGACCCGAGATATTCCTAATGAACACCGCGTCACCTATTCCACTCTCGGCCTCGTCGGCGAGGCGGGGGAGCTGGCGAACAAGGTGAAGAAAATCGCGCGCGGCGACGCCAACCGCGAAGAACTTATTGCCGGCATCAAAGGCGAAATGGGCGATGTGCTGTGGTATCTCGCCGCGCT
>JBBQWK010000368.1:0-1758 GCA_038210695.1 Alphaproteobacteria bacterium | reverse complement strand
TGCGGCGGTGAGAGCTGGAAAGTTTCGGCCTTCACTTGCGCAACGTCGGCAGCGTCAAGAATGTCACGCGCTTGAAGCGCTACCGCAAGCCGTTCGATCGCGCCGTTTATTTTGTCGGGGCTTTTGTAAAGGTCATAACTGCTCGGCGCGCGGGCGAGGACGGCGAGCGCCAGAATTTCCCGCGGCGTCAGCGTCGAGAGGGTGCGGTCAAAATAATAGCGCGCCGCCTGCGCCACGCCGCGGCGGTTGGCGGCATAGGGCACCTGATTAAGGTAGAACTCCAGAATTTCAGCCTTGGAATATTCGGTCTCCAGCAGCGCGGCTTCCCAGCCCTCCACCCACTTCGACCAGATGTTACGGGGGCGCGGGTTGATCATGCGCGCGACTTGCTCGGTAATCGTGCTAGCGCCGCGCACCACATGGCGCGATTTCCAGTTCTGCAGCAGGGCGCTGCCACGCGCCTGCCAGTCGACGCCGTTATGCTCGAAAAACCTTTTGTCCTCCGACACCACGAAGGCCTGCTGCAGCAGTTCGGGGATCTGGTAGAGCCCGAGGTTATCGTAGACGTTCCAGCGGTTCTGGTAGCTGATGGTGAGGGGCTGGCCGTTGCGGTCCGTCACCTGCAGCGTTTGCGCATCGGACTGTAATTTATGCAGCGAGGATTTTACCGGCGCGACGGCGGCAAGTGTGGCAATGGCGAGGGCCGCAAAAGCCCCCGCCATGCCGTAGAGTGCCTGTTTGACGCGCAGGTTCATTTAGTTATCGTGACCGCCATCTTCCGGTGCGTCGGATTCTTTGTCGTCATCCGGCGTGTCCTGATCATGCTCGTCCCCATTATCATCGGGCGTGGCATTGTCATCCGGCGTCGCATTTTCATCCGGCTTGGCTTCTTCCTTTTTCGGCTCCGGCTTTTTGTGCGGCTTCTCCGCTTCTTCCGGCATATTCGCCGGGCGTTCCGCAACGCTGAGTTCGCCGGTCACATCCTTGCCGTAGACGTCGGGGTCGTACATTTCCTCCGCCAGCGTCGGCATCACCGTGAAGCTGCCTTCCGCAATTGCCTGCGCCGTATAGCTCAAGTGATAGTTTCCGGCGGGCAGGTAATCCGCATAGAAACGCACTGAATCATGCCGCAGTTCCTGATGATAGAAGCTCCAGCGGGAAACGTTATAACCTTCCCAGTCGGAGAATTTGAAGAACCACGAACCGCCAGCAGCAACGAAGTCGCCTTTATCCGCATCCACCTGCGAGGTGTTCGCAAGTTCGCGGTTCACAGGCTCAAGACCACCCGGAACCGGGTCATTCACGGCAACGAAGTTGCGGGCCGCCGGCAGCGACAGGTAAAGGTCAACGCGGACAAGATCACCGCGTTTGATTTCATCTTTCGTTTTCAGCAGTTCCCATTTGTCGCCATGCTCCACGCTGTATTCGCGGTGCAGTTCGATGCCGGAGTTGACAGGTTTGGCGAGGTCGGCACGCGGGGCGTAGCGGAGGCGGGTGTTGTAGTACAAGCGCCCTGCCCCGTTACGTTCGATATCCACGGTTGCCTTGGTACCGACATCGGCCGGCGTAATCGGCCGGTCAAGCGTTACCTGCTTGTCGCGGAGGTCACTGAAAGACGTATGGCCGAATTCAGCGCCATTGAGGGCGGCGCTGACTTTCATGTCCGGCTTCACGTTTTCGTAGACCTTGCTGTAGTCGGCAAGGGCGTTCATACAGAACATATTTTCCTGCGTGTTCTCCCAATGGTCGCGGTCCTTG
>JBBQWK010000367.1:0-1794 GCA_038210695.1 Alphaproteobacteria bacterium | reverse complement strand
TGCCGGCGCGAAGCTCGATATCCGCCTGCAGGCAACCGCCGAAATGCATGATGCCGTTGCCGATGCCGACCTTGTTCTGCTCGCCACCCCCTCACAGCACCTTCGCGAAACTTTAAAAAAATTAAAACCGCTGCTGCCCATCGGCGTGCCATTGGTCAATGCCGCCAAGGGTATTGAAATGACAACGGGTTATTTATTGTCCGAAGTCGCGGCGGAAGTTTTGCCGACGCATCCCTATGCGGCGCTGTCCGGCCCCACTTTCGCTATCGAAGCAGTGAAGGGCCTGCCCACGGCAATTACGCTGGCGGCTGCCGATAAAGACGCAGCGCAGCGCTGGGCCACCGCACTCCGCGGCAAGGCTTTCCGCCCGTATTTTTCCGACGATACGATTGGCGTTGAAATTGCTGGCGCGCTTAAAAACGTCATCGCCATTGCCTGCGGCATTGTGGAGGGCAAACAGCTCGGCCAGAACGCCAAGGCTGCCGTCATGACCCGCGGCATCGCCGAAATAAAACGCCTCGGTGTCAAGCGCGGCTCGAAGCCGGAAACTTTTTTGGGCCTTGCGGGTATTGGCGATTTAACGCTGACCTGCTCCTCCATGACCTCCCGCAACTTCTCCCTCGGCGCGGAACTGGGGCAGGGCAAATCGCTGCAGCAGATTTTATCCGAACGCCGCAGCGTGGCCGAAGGCGTGACGACAGCGCGGGCGGTGGCGGATTATGCCGCGCAGCATGAAGTCGATATGCCCATCTGCCTTGCGGTGAAGGCGGTATTGCATGACGGCGCAAATGTGGATGATCTGGTCGCGGGTCTTCTCTCCCGCGATTTAAAGCACGAAAACGCCTGAAGAAAAATATCAGGCTTTAGGGCCGTTGCCCGTCTTCTTGTTATTTTCCGGACGCACGGTTTTTTCGGGGAACATGCGGAGCGCATAGTCCGGGTTCTCAAGCATAATGTCGCGGCGGTTTGATTCAGCCTGCGCGCGCGCCGCCGATATGCCGGCGTGATCCAGCACAGCCTGCAGCAATCTGCCGCCGCGGCCCGTCATTTCGTCAATCATTTCCATGACCAGAATATTCGGTGCCGCCTGCGGGCGCATGGTCACTAGCATATCAACCAGATCTTTTTCGGACGCATAGGGGTTTTGCAGCGCGAGCGCGCCGAGCGCAATGGCGGTGGAGCGTGCCTTGCCCGCGTGGCAATGAATAATCACATCGCCCTTTGCTAATTCAGCCATAACAAAATCAAGCCCGGCTTTGACCTGCTCGCGGTCGGGCCCGCCGGCGACCGGCTGTTCCGAATCCCAGAAGGTCAGAATTTTCTGGTCGATATTCGCATGATTGGTGCCGGCAAGGCGCGGCGCGGCGCCATGGCGGTCTTCCACAGCGCCCGGATGCTCGATGGACAGAACGGCAGAAATGCCGGGGTTCGCATCCAGCAGTTTGACGACTTCATTGGCGCGGCAGATGATAATTTTATGCATGGCTTGGCTGCTGTCCGGGGACTTTGGGGTTCTTAAGGTACGTGCATACTAGCTTTTGTCTTGAATTATGTCAACCAACCCTTGCCTTTGCTGCAGGGCAGGCTAAACCTGTCGAGAGAATCACAGAAGGAGCGTTTTATGGCCCATTGGCTCGTCAAATCGGAACCCGGCGCCTATTCCTGGCAGCAGATGCAGAAGGATAAAAAGGCCGGCTGGTCGGGCGTGCGCAATTATCAGGCCGCCAATAACATGAAGGCGATGAAGCTGGGCGATGAATGCTTTTTCTACCACTCGAACGAGGGCAAGGAAAT
>JBBQWK010000366.1:0-1796 GCA_038210695.1 Alphaproteobacteria bacterium | reverse complement strand
GAATTTGCCCATGTGCGCCAGACCGTCGCGGCTGCGGGCGGTGATGACAACATCCCAGCCCTCCTGCGCCAGCGCAATCGCGGTCGCAGCGCCGATGTCGGTCGAGGCACCGGTGATCCAGGCAATCGGATTTTTAGGGGGAGTGTCAGCCATGCCTATAATATAGGGCAGGCCGCGGGTTTTTGACAGCGGCAGCAAAGGTTGCCATAAAAATAGAGTTACCCGAAACGGCGCAGGCTGTCATAGCCAAGGCCAAGCGCGACGGAGGACAGCTTGTTTTCCTCCGAGAAGGTGGCATCGGGGAAGCGGGCGCGGATCATGCCTTTCAGCAGCGGCGTTTCAGTCGGCCCGCCCGTCAGAATGATGGTTTCAATGCGTTCCGCTGCAACGCCCGCGCCGCCAAGGCATTCATCCATCGCGGTTTCTATCTTGTCCACCTGCGTTTCCGCGGCATCGTCAAATTCCTGCCGCGTCAGGGGCAGATGAAAGCCATTCTCAACAAAGTTTAAATCCGCATCGCAATTCGCCGCCGTTGTCAGGGTGATCTTGGCGTCTTCCACCGCGGCCAGCACGCGGTGGCCGATTTCGCGTTCCACCGCATCGACGAAACGGGAGAAGGATTTCGCATCATGCGATTCCGTCATGATGTCCTTCAGCATCTTCTTGTTGCGCGGCGTGTAGAGGAAGTTGATTTTCGACCATTCGGAAAAGTCGTGGAAGGGGGAGGCCGGCACGGCCAGGTTTTTCTCCCCGTAAGTGGATCGGGAGCCGAAGGCCGGCATAAAGCTGCCAAGGCTGAAGCCTTTATCAAAATCGTTGCCGCCGGTGCGCACGCCGGCGTTGCCAAGAATATCCCCGCTGCGGTCCGCCTTGGCGGCAAAGCTTTTGGCCACGCGAATGACGGTGAAGTCGGAGGTGCCGCCGCCGATATCGACGACAAGAGCCAGTTTTTCCGTTTCGATTTTCTGCTCATGCGCAAAGGCCGCGGCAATCGGTTCGAACTGGAAGACGACGTTTTTAAAGCCTCGGGTTTTTGCAATCGCCGCCAGCTGGTCTTCCGCCCTTGCATCGGCGGCATTGTCGCCGTCAATAAAGTGGACGGGGCGGCCCATAACGACATCATCGAGCGAAATATTCGCGGCCGCCTCGCCGGTGCGTTTCAGGTGGCCGATGAAATCGCCGATGATATCTTCAAAGCGGCGCAACCTGCCGTTCACAACCGTGCCCTGCTCCATCAGGCTGGTGCCGAGGATGCGCTTCAGGCTGCGCATAAAGCGGCCTTCTTCCCCTTCGAAAAACAGCTTCTGGGCGCGGCGGCCGAAGGCGGCGGGGTGGGTGGAGGCATAAAAAATTGCGCTGGGCAGCGTGCTGCTGCCGTCTTCCACCGGAAGCAGGCGCACATCGCCCTTGTCGCCGGTTGCGATTGCCGAGTTGGAGGTGCCGAAATCGATCCCGCAGAACGTCATGTCGTCACTCCCTTGTGTTTGGGAAAGCAACGCTTTTAAACGGTCGGGCGCAGATTCGTCAAGCGGCTTTTTTGACTTTCTTTTTCGGTAGCGCCTTTTGCTTGCAGGTCAGGAAGGCGTGGCTGAGGATTTTATAGGCCAGTTTCGCCGCCAGAAAGTCGCAGGCATGCAGGCCGGGCTTGGGTGCCAGCTCGTTTACATCGGCGCCGACAATGGTAGATACCTTGGCGACTTCGCGGATGATGGTCATGGTTTCATCCCAGAAAAGGCCGCCCGGTTCCGGCGTTCCCGTTGCGGGCATCAGGCTGGCGTCAAGGCCGTCGATATCGA
>JBBQWK010000365.1:0-1893 GCA_038210695.1 Alphaproteobacteria bacterium | reverse complement strand
GCCGAAACCGATGAAGACAAACAGCACCAGCCACATGTAGGGATTGAAAATATTCACCCACAGCAGCGTTGATAGCGTGACGGAAAATAAAATCATCAGGCCCCCCATGGTGGGCGTACCTTTTTTCTTGAAGTGCGTTTCCGGGCCGTCGGCGCGGATGGGCTGGCCTTCGCCCTGTTTTGACTTCAGCCAGCGGATAAAGAAGGGGCCGATCGCGAAGGAAATAATCATCGCCGTCATAATCGCGCCGCCGGTACGGAAGCTGACATATTTGAACAGATTAAAAATCTGCCAGTCGCTGGCCAGCGGGTAAAGAAGGTTATACAGCATCTTTTTGTTCCTCTTTATCGCCGGCGTCAGGATTTATTGCGTCGCGGTTTAGGGGTTTTGCCCGCGCGGGCGCCTGCGCCTGCAGCGAATGCACGATGTAGCCCATTTTGCTGCCGGCGGAGCCTTTCACCAGCAGCACGTCGCCGGGCTTCACGGCCTCCAGCAATTTTTTAACCAGTGCGCGGCTGTCATCCGTATGGCCGCCGCGCCAGGGTTCGGGCAGGGCTTGAAACAACGCATCCATCTGCGGGCCGCAACAGAACAGCAGGTCAGTCTTGGCGCGCAACAGCGGGTTGGCAAGTTCGGCGTGCAGGCGCGGGCCGTCCTTGCCCAGCTCCAGCATATCGCCGAGCACGGCAATGCGCCGGCCTTCGGGCGCGGGGTTGACCATTTCAAACACCTTGAACGCCGCCAGCATGGAGGCGGGGTTGGCGTTATAGCTTTCATCGATGATGGTGAGCGGCGGCTTGCCTTCTTCCAGAACAATCGAATGGCGGTTGCCGCGGCCTTCGGTCGGCTCCGAATTGCGCAAAGCTTCCACGGCTTTTTGCAGGTTGCCACCAGCGGCCTTCACGACCGTGAGGGCACCGAGGCAATTGAGCACAATATGCTTGCCGGGAATGTTGAGCTTGAATTTAACGCGCTCCCCCAGAATATCAGCCGTCACGCGGGATGAATCCGCGTGCAGCATGCAGTCGACAAGGCGGGATTGCGCGGCATCATCTTCCCCGAAGCCGTAGATTTTGCGGATGCCGGCACGCTCCGCCGCCGCGCGCAGGCGCGCGAAATGCGGGTTGTCCTGGTTCAGCACCGCAATGCCGGTTTCATCCATGCTTTGGAAAATTTCTGCCTTGGCATCGGCAATCTGCTCCACGGTTTTAAAATGCTCGATATGCGCGGGCTCGATGGTGGTGATAAGGGCGATTTGCGGGCGCACCTGTTTCGTCAGGGCCGCCATTTCGCCAGTGTGGTTCATGCCCATTTCAAAAACGGCGTATTTCGCATCGCGCGGCAGGTTGGAAAGCGACAGTGGCACGCCCCAGTGGTTGTTGAAGCTTTTTTTCGACGCATGGGTTTCGCCCAAGGCCGACAGCATGATGTACAGCAGCTCTTTCGTGCCGGTCTTTCCGGCGGAGCCGGTTACGCCGATGACAACGGCCGATGTGCGCTCCCGCGATGATTTGGCAAGGTCTTCCATGGCAGCCAGCGTTTCTTCAACGCGCAGCAGGGCACCGCCGGCGGCGGGGGAATAGGAATTGGCGACCAGCGCCGCGCCAGCGCCAGCCTTGAAGGCGGCGTCGACAAAATTATGGCCGTCGAAATTTTCCCCTTTCAGCGCCACAAACAAGTCGCCGGGCTTGATGCTGCGGGAGTCGATGGAAACGCCGCTGACGGTAAAATCATGGCTCATGGTGCCGTGGGTTGCGGCGGCGGCTTCCGTGCCGGTCCAGAGGTTTTGTTTCAGTTCAGTCATTTGGTCACTTCCAGCACGGCGGCGCGCGCCTCGGTTACATCATCAAAGGGTAAAATTTCCTTGCCCACAATCTGTCCCTGCTCGTGACC
>JBBQWK010000364.1:0-1982 GCA_038210695.1 Alphaproteobacteria bacterium | reverse complement strand
GCATCGGCATCGCAGGGCTTGGCAATGTCGGCGCCGCCGTCTTCAAACTGCTGCATGAACACCGCGATATGCTGCGCGACCGCACCGGCCGCGATGTGCGCGTTGTCGCTGTCTCCGCCCGCAACAAAGACAAAGACCGCGGCCTCGATTTCACCACCATCCAGTGGCACGACGACCCGATCAAGGTTGCCGAAGACCCGAGCGTCGATGTAGTTGTGGAGCTGATGGGCGGCGCGGAAGGCGCGGCCTTTGATATCGTCAAGCGCGCGCTGGAGCTGAACAAGCCAGTCATTACCGCCAACAAAGCACTGCTCGCCAACCGCGGCGCGGAAATTCTGGCGCTGCTGAAAAAGAGCGAAGCAACGGTTTCGTTTGAAGCCGCCGTCGCCGGCGGCATTCCCGTCATTAAGGGCCTCCGCGAAGGCCTTGCCGGTAACCGTATCAATGCCGTTTACGGCATTCTCAACGGCACCTGCAACTTCATCCTGTCCGAAATGACCCGCACCGGCCGCGCTTTTGATTTGGTGCTGAAAGAAGCGCAGGATAAAGGTTATGCGGAAGCAGACCCCGCCTTTGACATTGACGGCGTCGATGCCGCGCACAAGCTGGCGCTGCTCACCGGCCTTGCTTTTGCCACGCTGCCGGATGTAAAGGCGATTGATATTAAGGGCATCCGCAAGGTCACCGCTCTCGACATCGAATTCGCGGATGAACTCAACTACCGCATCAAGCTGCTCGGCATTGCACGCCAGACGATCAACGGCATCGAACAGTCGGTCGAGCCCTGCCTTGTGCCGAAAGATTCGCCTATCGCCGCCGTTGAAGGCGCGCTGAACGCCGTTTATGTCGACGGTGATTACGTCGGTAAAGTGCTGTTCATGGGCTATGGCGCGGGCGGCAACCCGACCGCTTCCGCCGTCGTGGCCGACATTGTGGATGTGGCAAGGAATCGCGCCCTGCCGCTGATGGGCGTCGCAACCGAAAAAGTGACCGCCCTCAAGCCGGCAAATATCCTTGAAAGAATAGGGTCTTATTACTTCAGGCTCATGGTGCTTGACCAGCCGGGGGTTATAGCGGATATTTCAGCCATTCTGCGCGATAATAAAGTGTCTCTGGAGTCCGTGCTGCAACGCGGGCGCGCCCCCGACCAGCCCGTGCCCGTCATTCTGACGACGCACGAGACCTCGGAGGAAAGCATCCAGCGTGTCGCGGAGGAAATTGGCAAGCTGCCCTCGGTCGTCGAGCCGCCGTACCTGATGCGAATCGAGGATTTCAGGAGCGCCTGATAAAGTTTTTGGGGGATGGAAATGTCACTTTTGAAGAAAGCCGCCGACATGAACCAGGATCCTGACCACGCGCTCACCAAGCAAGCCCTCACCATGGACCGCAACCTCGCGCTGGAACTCGTCCGCGTGACGGAAGCTGCGGCCCTGTCCGCTTCCCTCCTCATGGGCAGGGGCGATGAAAAAGCCGCCGACCAGGCCGCGGTCGATGCGATGCGCAACGCACTCAACAACCTCAACATCAAAGGCACCGTCGTCATCGGCGAAGGGGAGCGCGACGAAGCCCCCATGCTCTACATCGGCGAGAAGGTCGGCTCCGGCGAAGGCCCCGAGCTTGATATCGCGCTTGACCCGTTGGAGGGCACTACCATCACCGCCAAGGGCGGCCCCAATTCGCTCGCCGTGGTTGCCATGGCGGAGAAAGGCGGCTTCTTGAACGCGCCCGATGTGTACATGGAAAAACTCGCCATCGGCTCCGGCTTCGGCGACAACATTGTCGATCTCGACCAGACGCCGCAGGAAAATTTGAAGGCGCTGGCCCGCGCCAAAAAGGTGGATGTTTCGGACCTCGTCGCCTGCATCCTCGACCGCACCCGCCATGAAGAACTGATCGCGAAGACCAGAGAAGCCGGCGCGCGCATCATGCTGATTTCCGACGGCGACGTTTCCGGCGTCATGGCCACGGCAGAGGCTGATACC
>JBBQWK010000363.1:0-2046 GCA_038210695.1 Alphaproteobacteria bacterium | reverse complement strand
TCCTTGTGAAAGCCGGCGTTGGGGGGCGCCCAGCGCTCGTGCGTGCCCCAGCCCAGTTCTGCGGGCTGCATGCCTTCCGACACGAAGCCTTCGACGGACCAGGTGTTGACGAAGGTTTCGCGGGGCTTTGGCGTCGTGGCTCGCTGCGTGTCGCGCTCGGCGATGTGGATTCCCTTGACGCCGAGCCGCTGTGCGAGATGGCCCCATTGCGCGCGGCTCTGCGGGATCGGCGCGGTGTCGCCCAGATCGACGGCGAGGTTGACGAGCGCCTGCTTGACCAACCAGCTCACCATGCCGGGGTTGGCGCCGCAGCAGGAGACGGAGGTAATGCCGCCGGGGTTATTGCGGCGTTCCGCCAGCACGGTTTCGCGCAAGGCGTAGTTGGAGCGCGCAGCGGTATCCACCGTTTCATCGAAATAGAAACCAAGCCAGGGCTCGACCACCGTATCAATGTAGAAGCAATCCAGCGAGCGGCAGTGCTTCATGACATCCAGCGATGACACATCCACCGTGAGGTTGACGCAGAAGCCGCGGCCTTCGCCTTCGGTCAGCAGCGGGGTCAAAATGTCCTTGTAATTTTCAGGGGTCAGGCCGGCTTTGACGAAGCGGATGCCGCGATCGTCGAGCAGCTTGCGGTGGGTATCGTCCGGGTCAATCACGACGAGGCGTTTGCGGTCGAACTCGAAATGGCGCTCGATGAGCGGGAGAACTCCCCTGCCGATCGAGCCGAAGCCGATCAGGACAATGGGGCCGTCAATACGGCCAAGGGGGGTAACAGGTGTGTTCGACGTCGCTGAAACGGGTGTCATGATTTATGCAGAACCTCCAATGTTGTGAAAAAACAAGAATCGAGGGTTTTGTTTTACCTAATGAAGGCGGGGAATTCAACCCCTTTCGATATGCGGGCTTAAGCGCCGCGCTCGACTGTGACTTCTTTGGCATCGTTTTTGTCGGCAATGCCGAGCAATTTGTGCCCTGCCTCGGCACAAAACAGCGCAAAATCCTTCGGTGCCTGATTGTCGGTGACGCTGACGACAAGAATATCGCCGGGCTGCAAGGCCAGCAGTTTTTTGCGCGCCTTCAATACCGGCAGCGGACAGATAAGCCCGCGCGCATCGAGCAGGTGCTGCGTCACGACGCTGACCTGAAACTTAAATTCTTAAAAACATCATCGACCGAAATATCGTCAAGATTATCCGATTGGATAACCTTCACCGCTGCGCCGACAGGAGCGGACAGTTCGGGGTGCGATGCGCCGGAGAAAATAGCAATCGTCGGGCAGCCGGACATGGAGATCAGGTGCGTGGGTCCTGTATCATTACCCACCGCCGCAGCCGCGCCGCGCGCAAGCGTTGCAATATCATATAGGGAAGTTTTGCCGGAGAGGTCGATGATGCCGGGGCAGGATTTAACGATGCGGGAAATAACTTCCTGCTCCGCCGCCGTGCCAAGAACTGCAACGTTATAGCCTTCCTTGATGAGCTTTAAACCGAGCGCGCCGTAGCGCAAGGCGGGCCAGCGCTTCTGCGGCCAGCGCGGCGCGGAACCCGGCACCAGCAGCACATAGGGCGGGTTCACTTTGAAAAATTCAACGTCCGCCTTCATCCACGATAAATCGGGGATCACGGCATCAATGCCCAGCTCCGCCATCATTTCCTTGTGCCGCTGGAAGGCGTGCATATGCCGCCAGTCCGGATTTTTATAGAACAGCGGAGATTCCTTGATCAGCCCCGACCATTCCGGCTTTTTCAGCAGCATACGGTAGTAAATATTGCTGCGGTCATTCAGCTGCAAATCATAGGCGCGCATGTAGGCATGGCGGTTGAGCAAGCGGAACAGGTACAGCCAGCCCGCCACGTCGTAAAACTTCGGGCGGCGGTCGATAAGGATGTCGTTAAAATAGCCGGAGCGCTGCGCGATGTCGACAAACGGCCGTGTCGTCAGCAAATCGATATGTGCTTTGGGGTGCGCCTTGCGTATCGCCGCCATGGCGCCCATGGCGACAAGGAAATCGCCCAAGGCCGACAGCTTGATGACAAGGATACG
>JBBQWK010000362.1:0-2062 GCA_038210695.1 Alphaproteobacteria bacterium | reverse complement strand
CGGTGGAGCCGACGGACTACCCCGAAGGCAAAGGCGAAAACGGCCACCCCGATACCATCGACCTTGGCGATAAAATCGGCCTGATGTATCAGGAACGCGCCGGCGAGGGCCGCGACAAACCATGGCACCTGCGCTATGCCGAAATTCCCAAAGACGAACTGCTGCGGGATGTGCGCGCACGGCTGGCAGTGGAGGCCGCGCCGGAAGCGGTGCAAAAAAAGACAGTGAACGGGCCGCGATTTAACCCGTAATAATCCATAATCCTCGCGACCGTCAGTAGTTTTTTAAACTTTGCGCCCTAAAATCAAGGGCGGAGTTTAATCATGTCGCGCGTGTTGTTCAGCCTGCTGTTTCTTGTCCTCTGGCTGCCGTGTCTTTTGTTCACGGCGGGCAACGCCAGTTTTGCGCCGCCCTTGCCGGGGGTTGAAACCATGCACGGGCCGTATGAATGGCACAAGCTCGGCATGGGCTTCCGGTTTGATGGCATTGCGCCCGATATGCTGGTCAAGGGCGTCGCCACGCTGCCGGATAAAAACGGGCTGCTGTTCGCGCTGCGCGGCGATTTTATCGAATGGCTTTATGGCGGCGGGCATATGCAGCAGCATGTCAAGCTGGGGAAGGTCTATGAAAGCGGCATCGCCGCCCGCCCCGTGGTTTCGGAATGGGATATCGAGCATGATGCGGGGCTGCACCACAGCCTTGGCGGTTTGCGCTTCAACAACCTGTTCATTTTATCACTGCTGATGGCGCTGGTCATGCCGGTGCTATTTTACTTCTGGCTGATGGCGGATGCCATTACCGTGATGACGCCAGAAGAACGCAAACGGCGGGATGATGCCTTTGTCGAACTTGTGCAGCTGGTCGAAGCCCGCGCCAAGAACGACCCTGCGTGGCTGCGGCGCAAAACGGTGCGGCTGGCTTTTCTGGGCTATCTTGTCGTCTTTGGCAGTATCTTCCTCATGATCCCCTTGGGTCTTGGCCTTGCGGCGGCGGTGATGGTAATGACGGGCGGCAATGCGGCTGCCGCAAAGCTCGCCTTTATCGTGGCGGCGGTGCCGATTGGTTTTGCGATACATCTGGGCCGGTCGCTCCTGACACAAAAATTTCCGCCGCTCGGCATTGAAGTCACGCGCACCGATGTGCCGGCGCTGTTTGCATACCTTGATAAAATTATTGCCGCCGCCAAAGGCCCGCGCTTCCAGCGGGTGTACATCAGCCATGAACTCAACGCCTCTGTCTCCCGCAATACCGGCATGCTCGGCTTTTTCGGGCTGGGGCCGGTGGAGCTGACATTGGGACTGCCGCTGATGCAGGCGCTGACGCTGCCGCAGCTGGGCGCTGTCATCGGCCATGAATACGGCCATGTCGCGGCGCGTGACAATGCGCTGGGGCAATGGGTTTACCGCATCCGCAATAGCTGGGTGGGACTTGGCGACCAGCTGCGCACCGAAAAACTCTGGTATGCCATTCGCCTCAACCGTTTTTATGACTGGTTCATCAGCGTTTTCAGCGCCTATAGCTTCGCCCTATCGCGCCGCTGCGAGTATGAGGCGGATGCTTTTTCGGCCAGGCTGGCGGGTGCGATGGAGAACGCTGCCGCCCTCACCGCTGTTGCCGTGCGCGCGGACGAGCTGAACCGTTTGTTCTGGCTGCCGCTGTGGAAAGAAGCACAGAAAAGCCCCGATGTCGGCATCATCCGCCCCTACGAAAAACTGCCGGAATTTTTTGCCGCACAACGCGCGCAGGACGAAGCGATCGAGGCGGTGAAACAGCAGACCACGGATTACGGCAGCACCCACCCGTCAACCATGGACCGCGTCCGCGCCATCAATCATGACTTCATTGCACCCGCGCCCGTCACCTTAAGCGCAGCGCGCGAACTGCTGGGGCAGGCCTATGAAGCGCGGCTGTCGGAGCGTTTCTCCCTGTACTGGCAGAGTCAGGCCGCCCCGCACTGGCAGGCACGCTTTGACGAGCACGCCCGCACGCGCGAAAAAATGACGGAGCTGCGCCGGAAACCGTTGCAGGAGCTGACCCGTGCGGAGCTGGGCGCGCTGATACA
>JBBQWK010000361.1:0-2071 GCA_038210695.1 Alphaproteobacteria bacterium | reverse complement strand
AACATTGCCCACGAAACAGCGCCAGGTGTTGATGCTGACAAAAATACAGGGGTATTCGATGGCCGAAACGGGGCAAAAGCTCGGCATGTCAGAAACGGCCGTCAAGGTCACGGCGCATCGCGCCCTTAAAAAGTTGCAGGAATGGCTGGTGGCTTATGGCTACTGATGATCTTATCAATAAACTGACCAGCGACCTGAAACCGGTGAAGCGCCTGCCGCCCGTAAGCTTGCGCGTGGCCGTGGTCACTGTCGCCACCATCGCTATTCTCGCCGCCGCGGTTTTCGGCGTGACGCATGGCCCCCGCCCCGACCTGTCGCAAAAAATCGACACCATGGGCTATGCGGCGCAGGTTGCGTCGTTCTTTATCGCAGGCCTTTGCGCAGCCTTTGCCGCTTTTAAGCTGTCGATCCCTGATACCAAAATCCGCCCGCTGACTTATGCCGCCATTGGCCTTGCCTCCGCCATTTGGGGATTCCAAATTTTAACGCTCGTTCTTGACGGCGGTATTTCCCACATTGACGTTGCGGAGCGCAACTGCCTGACCGACCTTTCGCTATTCATGATCGCGCCGCTGGGGGTTATCGGCTTTATGATGACGCGCGGCGCGCCCATCTGGCGCGGCTGGGCGGGCTATGCCATGGTTTTAAGCGTCGGCTCCTTCTCCGCCATTGCCATGCGCTTTCTGTGCCCGAATGACAGCCCGGCGCATTTGCTGGTCTGGCACTTCCTGCCGGTTATTGTTTTTTCCATTGCCGGAATCTTCCTTGGCAAGATTCTGTTAAAGTCAAACCCTGCAAAAATTTAATCCGTTTATTCAAGAAAGTTTGAAACCTTTCTTAACCTATTCCGAATAGGATGCGGTGGGGCAATAAAATCCCATTCACTTTTTAAACTTCATATTTTAAAGGAAGACCGAACCATGAAAAAACACGTATTCGCCGCTACCGCAATGGCCGCTGTTCTCGCTTTCGCTGTCACCACCGCAGCCCATGCTGAAGACGCCGCCAAAAACGAAAAATGCTACGGCGTTGTCAAAGCCGGCAAAAACGATTGCAAAACCGGCGCGCACTCCTGTGCAGGCGCATCCAAAGCTGACGGCGGCGCAGAATTCCTGCTGGTTCCGGCAGGCCTTTGCGACAAACTGACCGGCGGCAGCAAAGAAGAGCCGAAAATGATGAACGAGAAGAAGTAACTTCTTTCTCGCATTCGCGAATAATAAACCGCCGGGGAGAATTTATTCCTCCGGCGGTTTTTATATCTGAAGGGATTTGATCATGAGCACTTTTAAAGAAAAAATTTTGACGCTTGCAGCCTGCAAATTATGGCTGCTGGAAACCTTCGGCCTGCCGCTGGTGCTGCTCGGCATCCGCTTTTACGTGGGCATGGCGATATGGCAGTCGGGCTGGGTGAAGTACACCGGCATCGATAGCACCAAGTCGCTGTTTGAATCTGAATTCATCCCCAACTGGCAGACGAACCATGTGAAGCACTGGCTGGGCTTTGACATTCCCTTCCCTGTGCCCTCGCCCACTTTCGGCGTTTATTCCTCCATGTCAGCGGAGCTCGGTTTCTCGGCATTACTCATGTTGGGGCTTGCAGGGCGCGCAGCGGCGCTTGGCATTATCGGGCTTCTATCCGCCATCAAGCTGTTCGTCTACCCCGACGCGCCGGAAATACCGCCGCAGCTTATTTTATTAGCCGTTATCGTGGCGGCAGGGCCCGGCAAGCTCTCCATCGACTGGCTGATCCGCCGGAAATTGCTTCGACCCAGCATTCATGATAAAACGGTCGACGTTTAACCCATCAAAGGTGATGCAGACTTGAGCAAAAATACCCCTTTTTCCGGCCCGCTGCCGCAGCTGACCAATGCCCCGACCGGCATCGGCCTCCGCGCGCCGCATACGGAGGAAGTGATGGAAATCAAGCCGGTTGCAGGTTTTTTAGAGGCGCATAGCGAAAACTATTTCCGCATCGGCAGCATCCCCTTCGAACAGCTTTCCGCCCTCCGCCAGAATTATCCCATCTCTCTCCACGGCGTCGGCCTCTCGCTCGGCACATCCGGCGGCGTGT
>JBBQWK010000360.1:0-2086 GCA_038210695.1 Alphaproteobacteria bacterium | reverse complement strand
CCTTCTTCATCCTTGCAGGCGGTCGGGTGCAGTTGCGCTTTTTCAATGTCTTTGACGGTGAACAACCCGATGCAGCGCTCCTCGTCATCCACCACCAGCAGTTTTTCAATGCGGTGCTTGTGCAGCAGTTTCTTGGCTTTGTCTTTATCAACCTTGTTGTAAACCTTGATCAGGTTTTCGGACGTCATCAATTCGCGCACCGGCTGCTTTTTATTCTCCGCAAAGCGCACATCGCGGTGGGTGAGGATGCCGACAAGCAGGCCGGAGGGTTTCACAACCGGCACGCCGGAAATGCGGTAATGGCGCATCAGCTCGAGCGCTTCGGACAGCGGCGCATCCGGCCCGATGGTAATGGGGTTCAAAACCATGCCCGATTCATGACGCTTCACACGGCGCACTTGCTCCGCCTGCTGCTTGGGCTCCATGTTGCGGTGGATAATGCCGATGCCGCCGGCCTGCGCCAGCGCAATGGCCGCATCTGCCTCCGTCACCGTATCCATGGCGGCGGAAACAAGGGGAATGTTGAGGGCGATGGTTTTCGTTATGCGGGTGGATGTATCGGCATCCAGCGGCTGAATGTCCGACGCGCCCGGCAGCAGCAGCACGTCATCGAAGGTCAGGCCTTCGGTCGCGCGGATCTTGTCGGTAATTTTGGGGGCTTTTTTGGAGGCGGCGGTTTTCTTGGCCATGGCAATCATCCTTTGAAAAGGGAGGGCGGCGATTGCAATTCTTTATAAATGATGCCCCGCACAAAGTCCAATATTAGCGCTGGGGTCGGCGCAAATAGTTGAATTCGCAAAGCGTTTCGGCTTCCCGCGGCAATGTTCATAATCATTTAAGCCGCGCTGTGGCAATATATATGCATGAAGGATTATTCCGAGCTATTTTCAAAAGAAGCCCGCCGCGACCCCGAACCCACCGCGCAGGACCGCGAAAATTTCGCCGCCGCGCGCAAACAGGCCATGGATGCGCCGTATGAAAGCCGTAACCGCCTGCATTTCAAGTTCGACCGCACGTTAACCGGCAAGGAACTGGCCGAGGCTTTGAAAGCCAGCCTTCAGGAACACGGCATTGACCCCGCGAATGTGATGGTGCGGTTTTTCGCCAAAGATCGTTTTGCCCATGCCTTGCGAAACGCCACCGACAGGGATGAAAGCGCCCATGTCGATTACCACGGTGGTACTGACGGTGAAAGAAAATGGATGCGGGCGTTGGGAATCTTTTCCAATGCCCAAGTCACCTACGCCAGCCCGCTTTCAAGCTATATCAGCGGCGGCGCCGATGCGCCGATGGCGCAAGACAACGCCTATGTGATCTACGATAAAAGCCAGCTCTATAAAGTCGGCTACGCCAGCAACGGCTTCCACGCGTTTCTCTCCGTGCCATACCGCGCGCTGATCGGCTTTATGTCCGATAACGGGGAGATGGGGTTGAGCAAAGTGGCTACACCCGCGCCCGTGAAGACGGATACGCTTAAACCTTAAAAACCCTGGGTGTCATTCCGAGCGCAGCGAGGAATCCCCCCCCTTGGCAACGGAAGAAGATGAGATCCCTCACTGCGTTCGGGATGACGGGTAGATTAGAAGTTTTTAATCACAATCGCCTGCTCGTCTTCCGCCGGTTCCTCGAAAAATTTCTTCGTCGCCGCAAAATTCCGCAGGTTGCTTTCCGCAATGCCGCCGGAGCGTTTTGTGATGCGGGCTTTCAAAATATCATCCGGCGCGTAAACGTAATGCAGTTCCAGCGGCACGCCGAGGCCTTTGGCTTTCGACCGCGCATCATCCCGCGATTCACGGCTCCAGAAGCCGAAGTCGAGGATAACGCTTTGTCCATTCGTCAAAAGCGCTTCCGCCTCCGCCCACAGCGTCTTGATCGCTTCGGCAAAACAGGCATCCCAGTCACCGGTCAGTTTCTCCGGCGCAAAATGCGCCTCACACCACTCATCCCCGTTCAGCCGAACAACGTTCAGCCGCTGCGCCAGTGACTTTGAGTAAGTCGTTTTGCCAGCGCCGAGGAAGCCTTGGATGATGTAAATTTTTGTCATTTTTGATCCGAAACGACTGTGCCAGTGTGCCAGTAAACCTGA
>JBBQWK010000359.1:0-2125 GCA_038210695.1 Alphaproteobacteria bacterium | reverse complement strand
CCCGGCCAGCCGATGATAAACTGGCAGGTGACCTGATACCAGGCGGCCTTGCCGCGCAATTTGGTCTGGATTTCGGTGGAGGCGGAACCGGCGGGCGCGGCCTTGTGCTGCAATTCCTCTAGCGTCTTTTCGATTTTTTTCGAATGCTCGAATAGGCGGGTGAAGGAATGGAGCGATGCTTCGCCCAAGCCTTCGACCAGCTTGGCAAAGCGGGTGTTGGCGTAAATGGTTTCCCCGGCGGGGTCAGTAATCGCCCGCGCCTCCGCGCTTTTCTCCAGCACTTCGGTCAGGATTTTGCGGCTGCGGTCGGCATCCGAATAGCTGCGCGACAGCAGGAACACGCCGCCGCCGCCGACAAGGCCCACCAGATAGATGCCGAAGAACCAGACGCCGATGCTGGATTTATGCAGCAGGAACAGCGTCGCCATGCTGATAAGGCCATAGGCCGCGCCGATGATAAACAGCATCAGCGCCTTGACGTTGCGCTTCGATGTCAGCCGGTTCGGGTTTTCGGGCTTTTTCTCAAGGAAAAAGCCGCCTGAATTGGTCGGGGGAGTGTTCAACGGGGGCCTGCTTTTGTTACCCGCGTATTTTAGCAGGGCGGGGCCTTATAATCCAGTTAAGGGTGAAGGTTTAAAAGGCTTTTCGTCTTGCTGTCGGTGGAGTTGAACTGGGTGTCCCAGACGATATAGCTGTTATCCTTCGACCAAAGCTCGATTTTGGAAATCTCCGCCATGACCAGTTTATAGGTGCGGCCGTCCATCTGGATGGGGTGGGGATCCGCGCCCTGCGGCGTCAGCGTCATGGTCAGGCGCACGGTCTGGTTTTCGGACATCTCCCGGGCAATGGAATCGCTAAGATCTGCAGGGCATTTCAGCCACTGGTAGCTGGCAACGCCATTGGGGATCAGGGCGTAGCGCTGCCCCATATATGTATAATTGAAGTAGGTCATGTCGTTGAAATTCTGCACCAGAAAGCCTTTGCCCAGCGGGCTGTAGGCGGTGATTTTGGCGTTCACATCCAGCACAATCGGCTCCGTCACCGTCAGCAGGTTGTAGGTGTCGTACATTTTGTCGACTTCGTCCTTCAAATACTGCGGCCGGTCATACAGTTCAGTCTTGGCGTATTTGGGGGAGCTGCGGACCCAGTCTTCGAAAGCGGGCGTTTTATCCAGCAGCTTTTCGTACAGCATGGCAACGTAAATGCCTTGCGTCGCATCCGGCTTCTTGCCGCTGGCAAGCGCGGGGGTTGCGGCAAGCACAAGAGCGATGATGACGGCGGCGAGCAGGGCGCGCATGGTTTATTTTCTTCCCTTGAGCTTGAACACATAAGAAATGACTTCCGCCACCGCCTTGTACTGGTCTTGCGGAATGGTCTGTTCGATATCCATTGAATCGTAAAGCGCGCGGGCAAGGGCCGGGTTTTCGATCAGCGGCACTTCATTTTCCTTCGCCACATCGCGGATGCGCTGCGCCACCGCATCAACACCCTTCGCCACCATCTGCGGCGCTTCCATTTTCGCGGTGTCGTACTTCAGGGCGACGGCGTAATGAGTAGGGTTGGTGATGACGACGTCGGCCTCCGGCACGGCCTGCATCATGCGCTGGCGGGCTTTTTGTTCGCGCAGCTGGCGGAGCCGCGCCTTCACATGCGGGTCGCCCTCCGTCTGGCGGAATTCTTCCTTCAATTCCTGCTTGCTCATGCGCATTTTTTGCATGAAGTCAAAACGCTGGTAGGTGTAATCGGCCACGGCAATGACAAACTGCACAATCAGCGCCGCAATCATCATTTTAATGAACAGGGTGCGCAGGTCAGACATCGCCTGCGTCAGGTCTTCGTTAATGAAATGCTCGACGCCGTCAAAATAGGCGCGCACCGCCATGTACATCGCCATCGACACGATGATGAGCTTCAGAATGCTTTTCACCAGCTCGGAAATCGAGCGCAGGGAGAAAAGCCGGCCAAGGCCGCGGATGATGGAAATTTTGCCAAGGTCGGGCTTGATCGGCTCCGTCGTAAACAGCGGGCCCGTCTGCACAATGGCCGATGCCGCGCCCATGGCCATCAGGGCGATAAACGGGAAGGCAAGGTCGCCCATGACGCGCTGGAACAGGCTGCGGGAAAT
>JBBQWK010000358.1:0-2159 GCA_038210695.1 Alphaproteobacteria bacterium | reverse complement strand
GAGCCCGGAGCACTACCGGCGACGCCCGCTTCAGGACGAGATGTTTTCGATTTTTGACCAGGTAATTTAGGAAAGGCACCAACCCACTATGGCTGACAACAAACTCAACGATCACCAGATCGAATCCCGCAAAGAGATCGTTATTCCGATCACCCTGAAAGGCCTCGTCGAAGGCTATTCCAAACTGGCTTATGATGCGCCGGTTTCGCTCTACAAAAAAATCACCCGCTTCATCGACAACGTGGCTATCCACAAAAATGCCCGCAACGGCTACCTCGCTGTCGCCACCATGCCCCTCGGCATTATGGCCCGCAACGGCGCACGCGCGGCGCACAACCTTGCTGACGGCAAATACCTTAAAGGCGTTTCGCAATGGCTCGGCGGCACCGTTGGTGCTGGCGGCGCATGGTGGGTTGCCGGCAACGCGCTGTTCGGCGCGCTGACGACCAACGTTCCCCTGCTCGCTTCCGTCGGCGGCAAAATCGCCACCGTCGCTGTCGCGGCTGTGCTGTCCTCCCCCGTCGTGATTCCGGCCTTCATGGTCGGCACGCTGGCAATGGCAACGGCTGTCGGCGTTGGCATCACGGCTCTCTCGGCTGTTCCCGCCCTCGTCAACATCAAGTCGGGCCTGCTGCGCACCCTCGACCGCATCAAAGGCATCAAAGGCGTCAACTATGACGATGCTGCCGCCGAACAGGAAATCACCCAGAACAGCCTGTCGTCGCGTTACGAGCGCCAGCAGTACGCGCAAGTAACCAACGGCCTGCGCTACCTGTCGGAAGAAACCCAGAAAGGCATCTACGAATCGCTGAAGAGCAAATTCGAAGTTGCCGCTGCACCGGCGAACCAGAACGCGCCGCAACCGCAGCAAGTCGCGCAAGCGGCTGCGAAAGTATCCAGCAAGCCGACGCCGTAATAGCGTTACGCTTCAACAAAAACCCGCCGGCTGCAAAGCCGGCGGGTTTTTTGTATCTAATATATCAGGGCGTCGGCGGCTTGAGGCCATCCGGATCGCGGCGGCGTGTCCATTCGCGCAGGTCGAGCGTATCCAGCCCGTCCAGCTTGGTTTTGTTATACAGCTCCATAAATGAAGGACGCGGCATGTCAAACTGGATAGTGGTTTCGCCGAAGGGCCCTTTGCCGAAGCGCAGCGGGAGCGTTGTCATCTTGCCATTGCGGCCTTCTTCGCCTGCAACACCCTTCCAGTCGATGTTGGTGTCTTTGACGAAGAACATCTGGAAGTTTTGCTCTTCCTTCTGGCGCACAAAAACTGCAATCGTGACTTCGCGGTCGACGAGGGGCTTTTTGTCATCCGGCACTGGCGCGACAGCCGCAAAATCGGTCGCCAGTTTCGGCAGCGCGGCATCTGCCGCCGCAGGACCGGTGACATCGCGTAAGTCCAGCACCGGATCGCTTAAAATATCGGCGAAATAGATTTTCTTTTCCAGTTCCTCATACCCCAGTGCGACAGGAATTTTAACGCCGCTTTTAAGCGCAATACCGGAAACGGCTTCCGAGACTTGAGTCACGTAGTCAATCCGCTCCCGCGTGAAGGTGACGGGATGAAAAACCTTGCCGGTCGCATCCGGCACCATGACGCGCAGAATAAGGTCTTCCGCATCGGGCGTCAGGCGCTTGTTGAATTTAAACGCTTCGGTCATGGCTACATCCTGAGGCTGGTGGTGTTTTTGGGGCGCGTCACTTCCGTAAGGTCAAGCTCGTGCTTGCCTTGCTTTTTGGCGTCTTCGATATACCACATAAAGTTAGGCAGCGTGACGGCGGCATACATTTCGTCCCAGCCATCAATCGCTTTTCTTAATGAAATGAAAATCTCGGTATCTTTCCGCTGCGCATGCGCCTCGAAATGGTCGATCAGGCTTTCCGGCAGCACAACGCGGCGGAATTCCTTGTCGGCGGGATCAGCATGCGCGTACAGCGCAATAGTAAAGGGCTTGTCGCTATCTTCCTTAACGGGCACTTCCGCCGCAGGATTGAATTCCTTCGACAGGCGAATAGCCCGCGCCGCGGCGACAGCCGCGCCTGTGACAAGCGTAAGGTCGATGGAGGTGCCGCTGGAAAGATTAGGATCATACACCTGCTTCTTCAAGGTGGCGAAGGGCAGCGCCGCCGGAATGGCGATGCCATTGGCCAGCACGATG
>JBBQWK010000357.1:0-2165 GCA_038210695.1 Alphaproteobacteria bacterium | reverse complement strand
GCTGGCCTTGAAGCGCGGCGGTTTCAACCCGCGCATTTTACGGTGCAGGACAAGGTTGCGCTGCACGGCGGCGGCTTCCGTTGCGGCTTCTTCTGCCAGCTTGGTTTGGACGAGCCTTGTCAGCTTGCCGTAGGCGTCGGGGTTATTGTCCATGCTGCAAATATCGGCGGCGCGTTTGCCGGATGTTGTTTGCGCCATGTAATCCGCGCCATGCTGCAGCAGCAGGTCGACCATCAGGACATTCAGCGTGGCGGCAACGTGCAGCGGGGTTTCGCCGCGGTTGTTGGCTTGGTTAACGGGCGCGCCTTTTTCCAGCAGCGTTTTTGTCAGCGCGGCATTGCCCCAGTTCATCGTCTTCATCAGCAGCGTGTTACCGGCGCTGTCGGTCTCCGTCAGGCTGGCGTTTTTGGTAATGGACAGGGTGATCCAGCCGACATCCGGCCTTTGCTTCGAGCATTCCAAAATCAGCTGCCGCCCGGCATCGCGCTGGTCGGCAGTATAGGTTTTGGCGGCTTTGTTGAATGCACCGGCAGTCATGGCCTTGTCCTGAAATTTTTTGATGCCGCCGATTATAAAGCGGCTGATTTATATGTCAATTGGGGTGCTTTAGTGCCAATTTCCGCTGCAATTTGGCCTGAATATCCGCCCAGTCTTTGCCCTTCAGGCTGATTTTCTTGCCGTTGAAGATAACGGTCTTTTCCGCCAGCGGTTTCGCCAGAATGCGGTGACCGAGCTTGAAGACATCGGAATTGGGATTGGCAGCAAGCGTAATGCGTGCAATCTCGCTGAAGGTTTTTTCATCCGGCTTGCCGCCCTTCACGGTGGCGAAAGCGGCCTGCAGTTTTTTCAACGCCTTATCGTCCGGCGTATGGGCGCGGGCGTAATCCTTCGCAATGGCGGCGGTCTGCTTCGGCGTCAGCGACATAAAATCGGCGCTTTTGGAATCCAGCACAATTTTGTCGACGGTGAAGGTTGTGAGATGGGATGAAATGCCGGTCAGCGCAAAGGCGAGGGCGCGCTTCCAGCCGCAATAATCTGTCTCCGGCTTGTCGGTGCCGAAGCGCTGGATATGGCGCAGCATGGCATATCCATCCGCCGCATTTTCGCCCAGCGTGAAATGGAAATCCGGCGCCAGCACATGGCCGGTTTCATGGTCGAAGGAGCCTGCGTCGTCTATCAGGCCCTTGGTGGAAGCGAACAGGGGGTTTTTATCCGGATGAAAGACAATCGCATGCGCGTCTTTATTCTTGCCGATATTCACCGCCTGGCTGAAGGAGGTTTTAAGGCGCTTGGCGCTTTTGACAACGCTTTCAATCGTGTCCATTTCATCTTCGTCGATCAGCTTTTCAATCAGCGCGTCGCGCGCCACCCATGAATTCGTTCGCGCATCGATGAAGGCGGTGCTGCGTTGTAGCTCCCGATGGTCCTTGGCGGCTTTGCGCGCGGCTTCGTTAAAATCAAAAGCGGCTGCAGGCGTTGCCGGCGGGGCATGGGGGCGCGGTTTTTTCAAAAGGCATGCCTTTCTAGAAAAATACTGCCCGCCGCGCGGCCATTGCCGCCCGAGGGGTTTTGAATCAATTCAGAAGCCTGTAGTATGCAGGAATGATACGGCGGCTTTTCGCCCGCCGCCAGAGGCTGTTTTTATTTATCCATAACAGAGAAATTTTATGACCGAAGAAACGGCTCCTGTCTTTCACACGGCACGAAAATTCCACCAGCAACTTTATTTCTGGGTGGTGACGGGCATTTTCGTTGGCGCGGCCTTGGGCTACTTCGTGCCCGATATTGCAGTGCAGCTCAAACCCTTGAGCGATGCGTTTATCAGCCTCATCAAAATGCTTATCGGCCCCATCGTGTTCTGCACCATCGTGCTTGGCATTACCGCGGCGGGGGACATGAAAAAAGTTGGCCGCGTCGGCGTCAAGACGCTGGTGTATTTTGAAGTCATCTCCACCTTCGCGCTTATCATCGGCATGGCGGCTGGCAACTGGCTGAAGCCCGGCGCCGGCTTTCATGCCGATGCGTCAGCGCTGGATGCGGGCGAGGCGACGAAATATGCCGAAGCCGCCAAAGGCCAGCACTTCAGCGATTTTATTCTCCACATCATACCCAAAACTTTTACAGACGCGTGTACGGGCAGTGGCGACCTGCTGCAGGTGCTGCTG
>JBBQWK010000356.1:0-2177 GCA_038210695.1 Alphaproteobacteria bacterium | reverse complement strand
CCAGGCATGTTTGATGGCGACGCCCGGCAAGATATAGCCGTAGCGCGGGGAGATATTGCAGGTCTTGTTGCGCTCCGTCCCCGCCTGAATTTCATGCGTGTCATTTTCTTTTTCGCGCAGGAAGCGGATGTAGGCCGCAGGCGCGCCGCCTTGCGTCAGGCGGTAGAGGTGCGGCCCTGCGTCCTCCACCATGCTGTTCGGCGGGAAGTGCCATGACTGCTCGAAATAATGCGCGTCCTGCCCCTGCATCTGGTCGATGACGATCAGCGTCGTGGCTTTTTTTAGCCAGACAAGGACGCGGCGGTGCGTCACGCCAATGCGCTCGTAACTGTCATGCTGGCCGTCGAGCACGATAAATTCAGGCTCGTCCAGCGTTTCGGTATGGCCCGGCTTCAGCTGGTAGTTGAAATGGAAACGGCCTTCAGGTTCCGACTGGTTCTGCATGTCCACCGCGACGGTGTTATGCGCGAAGGTGGACCGCAGCGCGTTGCGGAAGCCGTTGTCACCGGCGAAGCGATACGTACCGGCATCCGCCAGTACGGGGCGCCCATCAAAGAACAGCAGCACGCTCAAAAGGTCGGCGTGATTGTGGCCCGATTGCGGCGCGGGATCGGGGTTGTTCTTGAACAGCACAAAATCTTTGCCGCGGCGGATGATGCTGATGCAGCTTTCATGGAAGGAGGCGAGGGCAGGGAAGTCCTCCTGATACGACGCCAGCAGGCGGTAATCTTCCGCGCCAGCTTCGCCCAGCAACATATGCGCATACAGCGGCCATGTGCTTTGGGAGGCGGCCTTAAAATCGGGGCGCTCGTACAGCACGGCCATGGCAGCGGCGATGCCTTCAATGCGGTCTTCGGTGGATAGCTCCAGCGGCATCAGCACGCCGCCGTCATTGTCGTTGATGTTCGGCAGCTCGCCATCCGGCTGGCGCGCAAGGCGCAGCACGGTGACCATTTTTTGCAGCAGCGCATAGGCCTTGGCGGGGATAGGGCGTTTCTGCCGGCGCATTTCGCCGAACAGCAGCAGCAGGCATTCCACCGCCAGCAGGTGATAGCCGAAGGAAGCTTCAAAATGCATGCCGTCCGGATAAACCTGTTCATCCAGCGTCGACCACAGGGCGACTAGACCGCGCTTGATCCACTTCTCGCTCTCCGCCCATTGGGGGCTGCAGAGGGAGAGATAGGCGAGCGTGGATGCCTCGACAATCAGACGGTGGTTGCGGTGGCCGCTTTCGGCGTAGGTCAAATATTCCGCCAGATGCCGGGCCTGCGCATAGAGGTTGCGGTGCAGCCGGCTTTGCGTCGCCATGTCATAGCCATCGTTTCCGCGCAGCAAGCGGCTGGCGAAAAGCCAGGCGACAGCGCGAATGCCAATGTCGATGCCATGCAGGTAATTGATGCCCATCTCCGGCTTGTTCTGGTCGCACCAGCTGTTGAGCAGGGCGGAAAAAGCGCGGGCGTATTTCGCATCGCCCGTTTGCACCGCGGCGAGCGCAAGGGTGACGAGGGAGCGGTGACGGTTCAATTCGCGGCAGGGGCGGGTGTCGACATTCGGCGGCAGCTGGAAGGTGATTTTTGACCAGTGCGTGGTGCCATCACCAAGGCCGCAGTGCCAGTCGATGCTGCCCGCAAAACGGAAGTCGGTATCCAGCAGCGGAAAGTGGCGCAAGGCGGCTTCTTCCGCCGCGTCCTTCACGCCCGCGGGAACTAGCTTTTTCGGCACCGTCTTCCACGGCAGGGCGGCATCATTCTGGTGCTCCAGAAAATCCGCCATAGTGTCAAACGCGCCGGGCAGCAGCACCTTCAGAAACTCGATTTCGCCAAGTTCGGCGGCGGGCAGCTTGGTGAAGCTGCCAAGCGCTGCGGCGGCAGCGGACATGAGTTTATCGCCGGCGGAGGGTTCTTCGCCGGCAAGCAGGTCATTATATAAAGACTGAAAACTGTTCATGCTGCGGCAGAGTATGCCGCAAATTAACCCTCGAAGGAATAATTTTGCTGCGCCGCTTCTGCCCTAAAAACCTTCAAAAAGCACTTGCGTAACGTGCCATAAGTGGTTATTAATTATGGCAATAATTTATCGGGGCGGCGAACTTGACAAAACATTCACCCGCACCCATTTTAATTCCGTTCTCGCCTCCCGACAGAAGCGGTCACGACATCCAACGAAAGGTATTCCCT
>JBBQWK010000355.1:0-2186 GCA_038210695.1 Alphaproteobacteria bacterium | reverse complement strand
ACGCGCAGCGCTCCCCCGGCTCCAGCTTGTCGGCGTTCATGGCAAGGCACATGGAGCAACCGGCTTCCCGCCAGTCAAAGCCGGCGGTGATGAAGATTTTATCAAGGCCTTCTTTTTCCGCCTGTTCCTTCACTAGGCCGGAGCCCGGGACGATCATGGCGTAAACGGTTGAGGCCACATGGCGGCCTTCGACAACCTTTGCCACTTCGCGCATGTCTTCAATGCGGGCGTTGGTGCAGGAGCCGATGAAGACTTTGTCAATTTTAACATCCGTCAGCTTCGTGCCCGGGGTCAGGCCCATGTAATCAAGCGCGCGGGTGATAAAGGCGCGCTGGCCTTCATCTGCAATATCGGCGGGGTTCGGCACGCTGCCGGTAATCGGCGCAACGGTTTCAGGGCTGGTGCCCCAGGTGACCTGCGGCGCAATATCTTCCGCCTTCAATACAATCTCTTTATCAAACACGGCGCCCTTGTCTGTGACGAGCGATTTCCAGTATTCGACAGCCTTGTCGAAGTCAGCGCCTTTGGGCGCCAGCGGGCGGCCCTTCAGGTAGGTGAAGGTTGTTTCATCCGGCGCAATCAGGCCAGCGCGCGCGCCGCCTTCGATCGACATGTTGCAGACTGTCATGCGGCCTTCCATGGAAAGCCCGCGAATAACGCTGCCGGCGTATTCGATGACATAGCCGGTGCCGCCGGCGGGGCCGATTTTACCAATGCTGGCGAGAATAACGTCTTTCGCGGTGACGCCAACGCCAAGGTTGCCGTCAACGGTGATGCGCATGTTCTTGGCGGGGCGCTGCTGCAGTGTTTGGGTTGCCAGCACGTGTTCTACTTCCGAAGTGCCAATACCAAAGGCCAGCGCGCCGAAAGCGCCGTGAGTTGAGGTATGGCTGTCGCCGCAGACAATCGTCATGCCGGGCTGGGTGAAGCCCTGCTCGGGCCCGATAACGTGAACGATGCCCTGACGTTTATCATTCATGTCGAAATACTGGATGCCGAATTCTGCTGTGTTGCGGGTCAGCGTATCCAGCTGCAGCTTTGCTTCCGGGTCGGCGACAAGGCCGGTCTTGCGGTCGGCGCTGGTCGGCACGTTGTGATCGGCCACGGCAAGCGTTGCATCCGGCCGGCGCACAGTGCGGCCCGCCATGCGGAGCCCTTCAAAGGCCTGCGGGCTGGTGACTTCATGCACCAGATGGCGGTCGATATAAATGATGCAGGCGCCGTCCGCATTGCGCTGGACGACGTGATTGTCCCATATTTTTTGGAACATGGTGCGCGGTGCCGTCATCGGGTTTACTCCCAAGGAAATCGCTGGATGTTGTTGCTTGAGAGGCAAGATAGACCTTTTTCAAGCAAAACAAAACGGCCACCTTTTGAGGGGTGGCCGTTTGCGATAATCGGTATCGAGCCCGATAAATTAGCCGTTAGCGGCTTTTTTTTCGGGAGCAGCTGCAGCGGGTGCTGCCGATTTCTCGGCGCCCTTGTCAGCGGTATCAACGGTATCGTTGTTCTCGCGTTCCTGAATACGGGCAGATTTGCCGGAACGGTCGCGCAGGTAATACAGTTTCGCGCGGCGGACGGAACCGCGGCGGACGAGTTCGATGCTCTCGATCGCGGGCGAGAAGAGGGGGAACACGCGCTCCACGCCTTCGCCGTAGCTGATCTTGCGAACCGTGAAGCTCTGGTTCATGGCTTTGCCGCCGCGGGCGATGCACACGCCTTCATATGCCTGGATACGGTGGCGGTCTTCTTTTTCGGTTTTCTCAACGATCTTCACGTTGACGCGGACGGTGTCGCCCGGCTGGAATTCGGGAATCTTTTTGCCGCCAGAAAGTTTCTGGATCTGGCTCTGTTCAAATTTTTCCAAGTCGTTCATAGGTATGACCCTTTTGTTTTTTAGGGACCCGTTATATTCGAAAGCGCGATTTAATCGGTTGCGCTCCGGCGGTCCGCATCTTGTAAATTACCGGGTTGACGGAATCAGCCATAGGCACCGATTCAGTCAGTTTGGAATTCATACGCTAAATTAGGACTGAAATTCAATTGTTTATTTGAATTTCTTTGGCTGGAAAGACCTTATAGCAGCAGGAAAGACCAAATACATAATAGCCCTGCAAGGGTTAACAAATGGTTAATCCTTGGTTTACTTGGTCTTTTTGTATTTTTCCCATAAATCCGGGCGACGG
>JBBQWK010000354.1:0-2208 GCA_038210695.1 Alphaproteobacteria bacterium | reverse complement strand
TCAGCGCCGCCGTGCCCAAGGCGGTTTGCGCCCAATCGTCATGCGATGTGCGCGCTTCAATATATGCGCCGTCATCCAGCGCTTGCTTGATGCCCTGCACATCGCCCTTGGCGGCGGCTTTCAACATCTGCCTGTCGAGCTTTTTTTGTTTGTCGAAACCGAACAATTCTGTCGCGCTCCAGCTGATTTAAATTTGTCATAGTAGTAACAGCGGCATAACTCTATGGCAATGAATAATCTTTATTGCGTTATGGCAATTTTTGGCTACTTGCCGTTTCGCAGCAGCCTTTCTAAACTCCTAGAATAATTTGGTTTTTACAAAGGACTCCGTCATGAAAACCCTTCCCGCCCTCGCCCTGCTTACGCTGCTTCTGGCCTCTACCGCTGCCGAAGCTAAAATCGTCACGCGGGAGATTCCTTATAAGGACGGCGCAACCGCCCTTACCGGCTTCCTCGCCTATGACGATGCCATCCGCCATGCGCCCGGCATTCTGGTGGTGCATGAATGGTGGGGCTACAACGACTATGTCCGCATGCGCGCGCAGCAGCTGGCCGCTCTTGGCTATGTTGCCTTCGCGGCCGATATGTACGGCACCGGCAAATTCGGCAATAACCCGAAAGAAGCCGAAGCGCTGGCAACACCCTTTTATAAAGACCCGCATTTGATGCTGACCCGCGCTGAAGCGGGCCTGGAAGTTCTGAAGCGCCAGCCGCAGGTGGATAAAGACCGCGTGGGCGCCATTGGTTACTGTTTTGGCGGCTCCGTCGTTCTGGAAGTCGCGCGCCACGGTGCCGATGATGTGCGCGGTGTTGTCAGCTTCCACGGCGGCCTGAAAACCTCGGAACCTGCCGAAGCCGGCCGCGTAACGGCACAGGTGCTGGCGCTGAATGGCGGCGCCGATAAAATGGTGACCGAAAAAGAGCGCAATAATTTCCGCAAGGAAATGACCGATGCCGGCGTCACTTTCAAGACCGTCGACTACCCCGGCGCGACGCATGCCTTTACCAACCCCAAGGCAACGCAGATCGGCAAGCGCTTTGACATGCCGATCGAATACAACGAGCAGGCGGACAAAGCGAGCTGGGTCGAAATGCAGAAGTTCTTCAAGCGTATTTTCAGCGCGCCGGTTCCGCCAAAAACGTTGCCCACCGACAGGGCCGCGCCTGTCACCAAAACCCCTTAAGCTGTTTTAATATCGCGCAGGAACGAGCCTACCTGACCGCGCAGCGATTCCGACTGCCGCGACAGGTCTGACGCTGCCGCGATCATCTGGCTGACGGCAGCAGATGCGCCGATAGAGGTTTCTTTCACCTCCGTCGCATTGGTCGACACCATGGCGGTATTTTCTGCCGCCTGCCGCACGTTGCGGGCAATTTCTTGAGTCGCAACGCCCTGCTCCTCAACCGCTGCCGCGATGGCGGAAGAAATCTGGTTCATCTGCCCGATGGTGGATGATATGCGCTGCAATACGCCCACGGTGACTGCGGCAGAATTTTGAATAAAGCTGATCTGCTTTTCAACTTCGCGCGTTGCGGTCGTCGTCTGGCTGGCGAGATCCTTGATTTCAAAGGCAACGACGGCAAAGCCCTTGCCCTGCTCCCCCGCCCTTGCCGCCTCGATCGTGGCATTCAGCGCCAGCATGTTGATCTGGCTGGTGATTTCATTGATGACATCAATGACGCTGCCGATACGCTCTGCCGCTTCATTCAAATGTCCCGCCTGCGCATTGGCGCTTTCGGCTTCGGTCACGGCGCTGGTCATGATGCGGTGGCCGTTTTCCACCTGCCTGCCGATTTCACGCACCGATGATGACAACTCCTCCGCCGCCGCCGAAACGGTTTGCACGTTTTGCGACGCACCGTTTATGCCTTTCACAAGCGCGCCAAGTTTTTCGCTGCTGTCCTGCGCACGTTTCATGACGTCGCGCGATGTTGCGTCCATTTCTGTCGCGGCGGAGGCGACGGTATCGGCGACGCTTTTCACATTCGCTTCGAAACTGTCGGCAAGCCCGGCTTTAGTTTCACGGCTTTCGCTTTCAAGGCGCAGTTTTTCAAGCGCATTGTGCTGGAAACCCTTTACCGCGCGGGCAATGGCGCCAATTTCATCCTGCCGTTTCTGGTAAGGAATTTTTTCGGCTAGGTTGCCCGCCGATATATCATCCATGATGCCGATCAGCCTTTCCTGCGGACGAAAAATGCGGAAGCGGC
>JBBQWK010000353.1:0-2263 GCA_038210695.1 Alphaproteobacteria bacterium | reverse complement strand
AGGAAAATTTCCGCCTTCGCGAGTTCTTTTTGCGAATAAAGCGGGCCGGTGGAAAAGCGCTTGAACGCGCCGTTGGCTTTGCTGGAGAGCGACATTGTTAAAAACCTTTGCGTGATAAAATTAAAGCGTGTGGCCCATTTCAAGATATTTCTGGCGGCGGCGCGTTTTGATGGTCTTGCCGTCAAGCTTGGAAAGTTCGGTCAGCGCGGCTTCAACGTAATCGCCGACGACATCCATCGTGCGGTCGGCTTCGCGGTGCGCGCCGCCCATGGGCTCCTCGATGATAGTGTCGATAATGCCGAGCTGCTTCAGATCCTGCGCCGTTAATTTCAGCGCGCGCGCGGCATCTTTCGCGAATTCGGCGGAGCGCCACAAAATAGAGGCACACCCTTCCGGTGAAATAACGGAATAAATCGAATGTTCCAGCATCATCACGCGATCGGCCGTGGCAATGGCGATCGCGCCGCCGGAGCCGCCTTCACCAATGATGACGGAAACAACGGGCACTTCCGCACGCAGGCAGCTTTCAATAGATTTGGCGATCGCTTCCGACTGGCCGCGCTCTTCGGCTTCGATGCCGGGGAATGCGCCGGCGGTATCCACCAGCGTCACAATGGGCAGGCCGAACTGGTTGGCCATGGCCATCAGGCGCTGCGCCTTGCGGTAGCCTTCCGGCTTCGACATGCCGAAGTTGTGGTGAATGCGCGTTGCAGTATCTGCGCCTTTTTCCTGACCCATAACGACGACCGACTGGCCGCGGAAACGGCCAAGGCCGCCCAGCAATGCCGCGTCTTCGCCAAACATGCGGTCGCCGGCAAGGGGGGTGAAGTCTTGAATCAGACGTTTCGTGTAATCAAGGAAATGCGGGCGGGCGGGGTGGCGCGCGACTTGAACTTTCTGGTCTGCGGTCAGCTTGGAATAGGTCTGCGCCAGAATGCGCTCGGCTTTTTCCTGAATGCGCGCGATCTCTTCCTTCAGGTTGACGCCGCCGCCCTTGTCCATGTTCTGGAGATCCAGAATTTTGGCTTCCAGCTCAACCACGGGTTTTTCAAATTCGAGATGGTACATCGACTGCCTTCCATAAACCGCCCGTCGAGCGGGCGAAGCACGTTTATATTCAATATGTTCGCAATTTGCAAAGGTTGGGTAGCCCCGGTTTATGCGAATCGTTCTTAACATCATAAAATATCGTTTAAATACAGGTAGATAATTCACATAATTTGACAGAATCTGCGTAAAAGCGTAGCTTATTACCTAAGCCGAGTGCATGGACTACGGGACTGGCGGTTTACGGTTTCTCGCCTGTTTCTCTCGCACGATCAGCAAAACATCATCGGGGTTTCAAAAGCGCTGCATATTTGCGGCGGCCCTTCGGCGAAGGTTTTAGGGGATCAGACATGGCTGTTGAATTCGAAATGGTCGCGGGCGCAGGCAAAGATCATTACTCCATCATCGTTTCCGTCAAGGACTTGAAACCGCTGGCCGATGCCGGCGCAAAGCTGGATCTGCAGGGCCTTGGTCCTGAAGGCCTGCTCGCAGCGCTGCTGGAAACCGCCAAGGGCAATATCATCGCGGTCGACCGCTACAAAAACGGCAAGCTGAATGACGCGCCGGGCGGCCTTGCCGCCTCGCAGCGCTATTATGATGACGGCACGCTTCTGCGCGAAAGCCGCTTCGTGAACGGCCATCTTTCCGACAACATGGAACATGGCTACGCGAGTAGCGAATACCACCCGAACGGCCAGCTGAAACAGCTGACCCGCGCCAACCTTGGCATGAAACAGGACGGCTCCGGCGGCATGCCCGCCTTTCAGGTCTTCACCGAAGGCGGCGGATTGCAGATGCTGCAGCGCTTCAATCGCGACAAACTCTCGAACAGCGCGAGCGGCGACCCCGCCGTTGAAATCTTCAATGCCGACGGCACGCTGGCTCAGGCCTTCAACGCCAAAGGCGGCAAGCTGCTGAAGGAGCTGACCGCCGCACAAGTGGCGGAATTGCAGCAGCGCCGTCAGGATTTCGCGTGCATACGCCAGGCGCTGCCGCAGCTGAAGTTGAAACCGGCAGCGTAAAGGAAAAACCGTGGGTAAATCATTTCTCAATATCCTGATCTCGCCTTATGAAAGCGCACACCAGTTTGAAACCACGCGGAGCGTTCGCCGCCTGTTTGCCCAAGTTGCGGCAGGTGATACTGCGGCGGTTAAGCAGACGCTGGCAAAAGGCATCAATACCGACGGCCCGGATTACGCTGACCGTAGCTTCGGGA
>JBBQWK010000352.1:0-2274 GCA_038210695.1 Alphaproteobacteria bacterium | reverse complement strand
CCTTCGTTGTGTCATCCCCGCCGCGCGTGGCCGGCATGCCCAAATGGCGCTATGCGCCGCTGAAGCGCATGTGGCGGCTGTTCGCCTTCCAGCGTTTCTCCGGCGTGCTGCTGAAAATGCTGGCGCGCACGCAGATGGCGTCTGAATCCGATAACGCGTTGTCGCTGAACCGCAGCCCCGTGAACCTCAAAAACCAGGGCTTCTCCCTCGCGACGGAAAAGACCGCGGTTGAAGCCAAGAACGTCGGCTATTCCGCCGTGCCGTCCCGCGTCCTCGGCCAGCGCGGTGGCGCGGGCGGCGGCGCGGCTGCCAAGACCGAAGAATACCAGCCCTACCAGCCGCCGACGCAAACCGCCGCAGCGCCGGGTCAGGCACAGCCGCAAGCGCCAGCCGTCACGTTGCCCGCAGGCCCCGCCGCGAAAATCGACCCCGCCGTGCTGGAGCAGAGCAAGGCCGCACAGGCAATCATCGAAAGCATCGTGTCCCCCCGCATCGGCAAGCGGTTGATGGATAGCTACGCGCAGGCCAAAAAACTGTTCAAGGGCGGCGATGAAATCCACATGAAGGAAACGCCAACGGTGGCGCAGATTGATAAAGACATTGTCGCCGTTGCCGACCAGCTGAAAAAAATGCGCAATGACCGGCTGACGCTGGATCTCAACCCGCCCAAAGACAAGGGCGGGCGGATGTAATTCCGCCGCGTGATACGCCCATGACCGCATCCCCGCTTGTATTCGACCGCCAGCTTCTGCGCCTGCGCCGTGACCGCGCCGCCGGCAATATCCATGATTTCGACTTTTTACTGGCGGATGTCGCCACGCGCCTGCTGGATCGCCTTGATATGGTGCGCCGCGAATTCCCGACTGTCATCGACCTTGGCGGCGCGCATGGCATTCTCGCCAAATCACTCAAAGCGCGGGCAGGTACGCAGCATGTCTTCACGACCGACCTGTCGCCAAAGCTTGCCGCGCAATCGGGCGGCGTTGTGGCGGACGAAGAATTTCTGCCCTTTGCCACCCGCAGCCTTGATGCCGTGGTCAGCAACCTTGCGCTGCACTGGACGAACGACCTGCCGGGCGCGCTGGTGCAGATCCGCAATGCCTTGAAGCCGGACGGGATGTTTTTAGCCGCGCTGCTCGGCGGTGAAACCCTGCGGGAGCTGCGCAGTTCACTCATGGAGGCGGAAGTGGCCGTCACCGGCGGCGCATCCCCGCGCGTGTCGCCTTTCATCGACCTGCGCGACATGGGCGCGCTGATGCAGCGGGCGCAGTTTGCGCTGCCGGTCGTCGATAGCGAAATCATCACCGTCGATTATTCCAGTCCCTTAAAGCTGATGCAGGATTTGCGCGGCATGGGCGCGGCGAATGCCACCTTCAACCGCCTGCTGAAGCCGACGCGTCGCAAAGTGATACTGGAAGCCGCACGCCTCTATCAGGAAAAATTTGGCGATAGCGCAGGCCGCGTGCCGGCGACCTTTCAGGTCGTCTACGTCATCGGCTGGGCGCCGCATGGCAGCCAGCAAAAGCCGCTGAAACCCGGCTCCGCCTCCGCCCGTCTGGCGGATGCCTTGAAAACCGAGGAATTAAGCGGCGGCGAGGCCGTTTCCGAGGATTGACAATTCCATATAGTGGACTTAAGGTCGGCGCATTCCAGCGACTCAAAATGCATTTTCAAGGCGAGAAATTATGTCCCAGAAACTCGGCGATATTTTCAATCATTTGTCCAAGCCGCAGGTCGAGGCCGCAACCCGCCTTGATGCCGTGCTGGATACGCTGCCTGCCAAAATCGAGGCGATGAAAACCTCCGACCCCGGCAAGGATATGATTTTGGTGCAATTGCCGCTCGGCGAAATGAACGCCGATAAAACCTGGGACATCATGATCGGCTTCGAGAAAGAACTGGCGAAGCGCTACCCGCAGGTTGACTGCATGATGGGCGGCACCAATTCCATCTGGGGCAACGCGATTTTCATCACGCTGACCCTCGGCCGCGACAACGACATGGCGCAGGCGCTGCAAACGGGCCTGAACCCGAAAGACTATAACGAATACTACGACAACGTCATGACCCGCCTTGGCGAACCCAAAGCGATCGAACGTTTTGCGGAGAAGGCGAACTTCGACCTTATCCATTCCATGCTGCACCGCGTGACCGCCGACGGCGGCGATGCCAACAAGGCAGGCAAGATTACAACCGATATCCCCAACAGCCCCTATTCGCGCCCCGATGAATTCTTCGGCCGCTATACGGTATGGGATGTTGACGCCAGCTGGC
>JBBQWK010000351.1:0-2278 GCA_038210695.1 Alphaproteobacteria bacterium | reverse complement strand
ATTTATAACACCTTCCCCACCATGGATGGCCACTGGCTGCCGCCAGAAATGGCGCAGCACCAGCCGGTGTGGAAGGCGTTCATTGAAGAACCTGCGACAGTGCAGTTCACCCACCGCTGCCTCGCTATCCTCACCTTCTGCACCGTATTGCTGCTCGCCAGCAAAAGCGCCGCCTATCATTGCGAGCCGCGCCTCCGCCGCGTGTTTATTGCCGCCGGTATGATGGTGATTGTGCAGCTGTGCCTTGGCGTTTCAACGCTGCTGAGCCAGGTGAACATCCACCTTGCCACGCTGCATCAGGCGGGGGCGCTGACGCTGGTCGCGCTGCTGGTCTGGCTGCTCCATGAAATTCCGAAGCCGCTTAAAGGATAAGATAATATATGCCCCAACAACTTCTCGACCTGATGTCGCCGACATTAGTAAACTATTACATCTCCGTCATGCTCGGCATGGCGCCGATGGTGCGTATTTTCATACGCGCAGGGTTTAACCCCGCCTGGGCGCTTGGCCTGCTCGTGCCTTATGCGGGCATTGTTATTTGCTCCCTGCGCCTTGGATTTACCCACTGGCCCAAAATGAAGCCGCTGGTCATTAAAAAGCGGGAGAAAAAAGCATGACGCTCGATTTCGCAACTTGGCCCTTCTGGCTGCAATATCTTATCCGCGGCATTCTGGTGACGCTGCTGATCGTCTCCGCCGCCGTCGCCGCGACGCGCGCGGGCCGCAGCCCTTATTGGGCGCTCCTCATGATTGTGCCTTATGTTTCTGTCATCGCGCTTTGGGCGCTGGCCTTCACCAGCTGGCCGAATGATCCCGCGGCGAAGCCGAATGATCTGGCAAAGGATAAAGCATGATGCGTCAGGTTATCGTCCTCCACGGTATTGCCATGAACCGGTTGTGGATGACGGGGCTCAGCCGGCATTTAAAAAAAGACGGTTATGATGTCCATGCGCTGTCATACCCGTCACGCGACAAGCCGCTGGATCAACTGGTGGATGAACATATCGCGCCGACGGTAAATGAAGCAGCGGCAAAAGGCGGCGGGAAGGTTGATTTCGTCGTCCATTCGCTTGGCGGTATTTTAACCCGGCTTTACGCGCAGAAATACGGGCCGGAAAAAATTGGCCGCGTCGTCATGATCGGCACGCCCAACCGCGGCAGCGAAGTGGCGGATGCGTTACGCAACTTCCCGCCCTTCGGCTGGTACTTTGGCGCCGCCGGCCAAAAGCTCGGCACCACGGCGGATGATGCGCATGCGCAATTGCCGCCGGTCAATTTTGACTGCGGCGTGATTGCGGGGGAAAACCATTATTTGCATTTTCCGACCAGCTATCTGGTCGCCATCCCGAAGCCCAACGACGGCATCGTTTCCGTCGAAAGCACCAAGGTCGAGGGCATGAAGGATCACATCACGGTGTTCGGCGACCATTCGCAAATGGTGTGGATGCCAAGCGTCTGGAAACTCGCCTCCGGCTTTCTGGCCGAAGGCAAGTTCCCGCGCTGATTACCACTTCAGTTTCGATTTCGCCGGCACGCCGAAGACGCCTTTTTCATTCATGGCGTAATAGGGCTCGTAGCGGGAATCTTTCGCTTCCACCAGTTTGCCGTCCGGGCTGTTGTCATTGTCGAGAATGACATAGTTGTGCGGAATTTCCGAGTTGAAGAAGCGGGCTTTCAGGTTTTCCCACTGCTTGGTTGCAAAACCGGGCTCCCGCGTATCAACCATCAATGTCGCGTGGTCGAGGGCCGAGCCGTCCTTGCCGACGGCAACAACGAACAGATCGTTCGCCGGCACGTTCAGGTGGCGCAGGGCGAAGTATTTCAAAATCGCGAAATCCTCGCAGTCGCCTTTTTTAGACGACAGGGTTTCCATCGGCGTCGCCCAATAGTCGGCGCGGTGATACTGCTCGGGGTCGGTCACATAGGTGATCTGCTGGTCGATCAGCGCGTCAACGGCTTTCGCCTTTTCCGCAACCGATTTGCCGGAGAGATTGTCGAACTGCTTCAGCCAGGTGTTGAAAGCGGCGCGGTTGTCGGGGTCCTGCATCAGCAGGTCGTGGCGGCCGAGAACGCCGAACCATTTGTCGGGAATGTCGGTCGGCGCGTTGAAGATGCCTTCGGTCTGTGCGCCCAGAATTTTCGGGGTGGCCTTGCTTTCAAAAACAAACTGCAGGTTCTGCGGGTCAATGGTCTTGTGCGCTTTTGCCTGCACGTCGATGCCGATGACATCGGTAATGGCGTCGCTGACGCTCTGCTTGGTGGATTCAGGCGCGTAGTAC
>JBBQWK010000350.1:0-2291 GCA_038210695.1 Alphaproteobacteria bacterium | reverse complement strand
TTTTTGCTCCAAGTTACGGTCAAGGAAAGCAGGCTTTTTACCGGCATAGCCTGCCATATCGCGCAAGGCCTGTTTGTGGCTGGCGATATTGCCGAAATGATCCCGCAAAAATTCTTTGTAAGTCGCCATTTCTTCCGGCGTTCCGGCGGCGATCGCCTTTTTGGCGGCATCCGCGAAAAATTCTTCAGGCAGTAGCCCTGCGTGCTGGCGGAAGAAACTGGTGTTGACGTAGAGGTCGCGAATACTTTTCCAGTCGGCTTTCTCCGGTGTTGCCAAAGCGGTGTCGACGAGCTGCAGGTATGCAGTGTCTTGTAGTGGCGGGAGCGGTTTGGCGGCGCGTGTGCGCACCTCCAGCAGGGCGGTATCCTCCAGCGGCGATGCTGGTGGGGAGGCGGCTGCGCCGGAAGCGAAATAAACTTTTGCCTTCTGCGCGGTTTTTTCATCCGTTACATTGAAGACATCGAGGCCGCTTTCCTGCCCGCGGTCGATAATCTTGAAATTGAAATAGCTACGCATCAGCGCAATCTGCTCGTCAATGCCAAGGGTGTGGAAGGCAGTGGCGGCAGACTGCCCGTCGCCTGTTGCAAGTATCGCTTGAATCAACCCGCTGGCCGCGCGCTTTTCAAAAGCGGCGTCGATGAAATCCAGCGGCTGCGCGGCCTGCAGGTGCAGGGCGTACAAATGGCTGTCGATGCTTGCCATGTGCGCACGCATCAGGTCTTTAAAGGCTTTAATCGCTTCGGGCGTTTTTTCGACAGCGGCTTTATCGGCGACGGCATGGAGTCCTTTAACCGGGCCATCTGTTGCATGGTCTTTGAAAGCGGAGGTTTGCGGGTACAGTACGCGGATATTTTTCCAGTCGGCCGTTTCGGGCTTTGCAAGTGCCGCATCAACCGCTGCGAAATAAGAGGCATCACCCGTTGGCGCATCTGCGTGCGCGGGCAGCGGGAGCAACAAAAGGGCAAGAAGGAAGGCGCAGAATTTGATCACGGTGATTTCCCCGTTTAGCCATCAATTATAATATCTTGCGGGTTAATTTACAGTTATTCATGGCCCGTTATTCATGGTCTGTCGGGTGCCAGTCGCCGCCCATAACCGTGCCATAACAGGGATTATAGCCAAAGTTATAGCAGAGCTCCCGCGGGTGCTTGATATCCCAGAGCACAATTTCGGCGTTTTTGCCTAATGCAAGAGTGCCGCAATCCGTCCAGCCAAGGGCGCGGGCGGCGTTCAGCGTCATGCCCGCCAGCGCTTCTTCAGGCGTCATACGGAACAGGGTGCAGGCCATGTTCAGCATCAACAGCGGTGACAGCACGGGCGCGGTGCCGGGGTTGTGATCGGTGGCAATCGCCATCGGCACCTTGTGCTGTCGGAACAGTTCAATCGGCGGCAGTTGCTTTTCGCGCAGGAAATAAAACGCGCCCGGCAGCAATACGGCGGTCATGCCCGCATCTGCCATGGCTTTGACGCCTGAGGCATCGATATATTCAAGGTGGTCGGCGGACAGGGCGCGGAATTCCGCCGCCAGCGCCGCGCCGCCCATATTGCTCAATTGTTCGGCGTGCAATTTTACGGGCAGGCCAAGGGATTTTGCGGTTTCGAACACCTTGCGCGTCTGCGCAATTGTAAAGCCGATATTTTCGCAGAAGGCATCCACCGCATCGATCAGGTTTTCGGCGTGCAGCGTCTTCATCATCTCGCAGACAAGCGCAATGTAATCATCGGCGCGATTTTTATATTCCGGCGGCAGGGCGTGCGCTGCCAGAAAAGTACGCTGCACACGAAAATCGACATCATCGCGCAGGCGCGTGGCGACCTTTAAAATTTTGCGCTCGGTTTCAAGGTCGAGCCCGTAACCGGATTTCACTTCAATCGCGGTGACACCGTCAAAAAACAATTGGCGCAGGCGGTTGAGGCTTAATTTGAAAAGCTCTTCCTCGCTTGCCGCCCTTGTCGCCGTGACGGTGGACATGATGCCGCCGCCGGCACGGGCGATGTCTTCATAGCTCACGCCATTCAGGCGCTGCTCGAATTCCGCGGCGCGGTCACCGGCGTAGACAAGGTGCGTGTGGCAATCAATAAACCCCGGCGTCGCCACGCGGCCTTCGCCGTCATACACATAGTCCGAAAGTTTTTCCGGCGGCTTGGGCAGGCCGTCGGTTTTGCCGATGTAGGCGATTTTGCGGTCCTTGATGCCGATGGCCGCGTTATTGATAATGCCGTAGCCATCCGTGCCGGGAACCATGGTCGCCGCGGTCAGGTTTTTCCAGAGGCTGTCGAACATTTTTGCT
>JBBQWK010000349.1:0-2294 GCA_038210695.1 Alphaproteobacteria bacterium | reverse complement strand
AGTTTCAGGCCGATGATGCTGAAGAACGACATCGTGGCAATCGCTATGACGATTTCGGGGATTAGCAGCGGCAGGGTCATCAGCCATAGCGTCGCATGACGGGCAGGGCGCGGCAGTTCGTCCCGCCGCCGCATGGCAAGCGCGACCATAAGCGCAATCGCGGTCGAAAAAATCATCGCGCCGCCGCAGACGATGAGGGAATTAAGCGCCGCATCCCTCAACGCCTCATCCTGAAACGCCTGTTTATACCAGTCAAAGGTAAAGCCCTGCCATTCGGTCACAATCGGGCTGGCGTTAAATGAAAAGACCAGAACCACGGCGATGGGGGCGTAAAGGAACGCCAGCGCGAACCATGATATGGGCGCGGCGCCTGCCATTTTTGCCGAAGCGACTTCCGCCATTACACCAGCTCCTCAAGCCCGCGGCCGCGCCGTGCCATGAAAATCAGGCTGAGCATGACGATAATCATCAGCGCGACCGAAATGGCGGAGCCGAAAGGCCAGTTGCTGGAAAAGCCGAACTGCTGCTCGATCAGGTTACCAAGCATCAGGTTCTGCCCGCCGCCAAGAAGGTCGGAGGTAAGGAAGGATCCGATGGAAGGCACGAAAACCAGAACACAGCCGGAAATAATGCCGGGCCGCGCCAGCGGCAAAATCACGCGGCGCAAAACCTGCCAGCGGGAGGCATATAAATCCGATGCCGCTTCCGCCAGTCGCCAGTCCATACGCTCGAGGTTCGAAAAAATGGGCAAGACCATAAAAGGCAAATAGCTGTAGAGCAGGCCGATGGCGATGGCAGAATTATTATAGAGCAGGTCAAGCCGGTGATCGCCGTCAATCACGCCAAGGCTGATAAGCGTGCGATTGAGCAACCCGTCGCTGCGCAAAATCAGCATCCATGCATAGGTGCGGATGAGGAGGTTGGTCCAGAAGGGGATGGTGACCAGCATGATCCAGAGGTTGCGGCGCTCCGGTGCGCGCGTCGCCATATGATAGGCCATGGGAAAGCCGATGAGCAGGCAGAGTACCGTGCAAAGCGCAGCAAGACCGACAGACCGCATGAAAATCTGCAAATAGCCGCTGTCAAACACCAGCTTGTCGTCGAGATCGCGGCTATAAAGGATTTGCGTGTACCCTTCCAGCGAAAAAGCCGGCAGCACGCCGCCGTTGTCACCGGCTTTCAAAAATGAATATGCCACGATAAGCAACAGCGGCAGCACGAAAAACACCGCCATCAGCGACAGGAACGGTGCGGTCAGCCATAGGGGCTTTTTTTCTAGCTGCTGCATCGGATCAGCCGGTCTTGGGGGATATCGAGATGCACGGTATTGCCGGTTTTTACGGGCTGCGGTTCATCATCCGCCACCACAATGTTTTCGCCGCTGTTCAGGCGCACATAATAATGTGTCACGGCGCCGCGGTAGGTAATGGCCTGCAAAACCCCGCTTGTCATGCCTGTGCCGCTGGTGAAATTGGCATCTTCGGGCCGGAAGCCGATGTCGCCGCCGGTAAGCCCCAGCGAAGCTGCCGCCACAAAATTGCAGATGCCGATGAAGCCTGCGACAAAGCGCGTCGCCGGCTGGTCGTAAATATCCTGCGGGCGGCCGACCTGCACAATTTTGCCCTTGTCCATGACCGCGATGCGGTCAGACATTGACAGTGCTTCATCCTGATCATGCGTCACGAAAATAAAGGTGATGCCGGTATCGCGCTGCAGGCGCTTTAGTTCCAGCTGCATTTCCTTGCGCAGCTTATAATCGAGCGCGGAGAGAGATTCATCGAGCAGCAAAATTTTCGGCTGGTTGACAAGCGCGCGCGCCAGCGCCACGCGCTGCTGCTGCCCGCCGGAAAGTTGCGCCGGTTTGCGCGCCGCCATGGTTTCAAGCCGCACGAGCTTCAAGGCTTCGGCCACCGCGACGGCGATTTCATCCTTCGGCTTGCCGCGCATTTCGAGGCCGAAGCCGATGTTGTCGGCAACGGTCATATGCGGGAACAGGGCGTAACTTTGGAAAACGGTATTCACCGGCCGTTTGCTGGCGGGCAGGGCGGCAATATCCTGCCCGTCCAGCAGCATATGGCCGCTGCTCGGCAGCTCGAGCCCCGCAATCATGCGCAGCAGCGTCGTTTTGCCGCAGCCGGAAGGGCCGAGCAGGCTGACGAATGCGCCATCTTCGATGTCGAGGTCGAGCCCGGCGACCGCGACAGCCGCGCCGAACTGCTTGCGCACCTGCTCGAACCGCACCCCGGCCATCGCTCCCTTAGCCCTTCACGCCGCCGGCGCCAAAGCCGCTGGTG
>JBBQWK010000348.1:0-2300 GCA_038210695.1 Alphaproteobacteria bacterium | reverse complement strand
GAACTGGGCCTCACCATGCCGCTCGTCGTGCGGCTGGAGGGTACCAACGTCGAAAAAGGCAAAAAAATCCTGAAAGAGTCGGGGCTGAACATCATCTCCGCCGATAACCTCGCCGACGCCGCCAACAAGGTCGTCAGCACTGTCAAAGCGGAGGCCGCATAACATGGCTGTACTCATCAATAAAAACACTAAAGTCATCTGCCAGGGTTTCACCGGCGCGCAAGGCACGTTCCACTCGGAACAAGCCATCGCATACGGCACCAAAATGGTTGGTGGCGTGACCCCCGGCAAGGGCGGCACCAAGCACCTTGACCTGCCCGTTTTCAACACCGTCAAAGAAGCCGTCAATGACACCGGCGCCAATGCCTCCGTCATTTACGTGCCGCCTCCCTTCGCGGCCGACGCCATTCTGGAAGCTATTGATGCGAACCTTGAGCTCGTCATCTGCATCACCGAGGGCATTCCCGTTCTCGACATGGTGAAGGTGCGCGAAAAGCTGAACAAGTCGAAGACCCGCCTTATCGGCCCCAACTGCCCCGGCGTCATCACCCCCGGCGAATGCAAAATCGGCATTATGCCCGGCCATATCCACAAGCGTGGCAAGGTCGGCATTGTTTCCCGTTCCGGCACGCTGACGTATGAAGCGGTTGCGCAGACCACGGCAAACGGCCTTGGCCAGACAACGTGCATCGGCATTGGCGGCGACCCCGTCAACGGCACCAACTTCATCGACGCGCTGAAGCTTTTCCTCGACGATCCCGAAACCGAAGGCATCCTGATGATCGGTGAAATCGGCGGCTCGGCAGAAGAAGACGCAGCTGAATTCTACAAAAACTATAAAAACAAAAAACCCATCGCCGGCTTTATCGCCGGTGTCACGGCGCCCCCGGGCCGCCGCATGGGCCATGCCGGCGCGATCATCGCGGGCGGTAAGGGCGCGGCGAAAGACAAGGTTGCAGCCATGAAGGCTGCCGGCTTCGTCATTTCCGACAGCCCTGCTGGCCTTGGCGAAGCTGTCATGAAAGCCATGAAAGCCGCTTAAGCGATCGAAAGCCGCCGCGCCAGACAATCGGGCGCGGCGGTCAACCACAACAGAAGAAAAAAAATGTCACAACGCGATACCCTCAGCTTCCTTTCCGCAGCAGACCCTGACTATATCGCCGACCTCTACGCCAAATACGCCAAGAACCCCGCCAGCGTCGATACCAGCTGGTCGGATTTGTTCGGCAGCCTCGGCGACGACGCGAAACTGCTGGTGGCGGAACTGAAGGGCGCCAGCTGGAAACCCAGCGCGGAAAAAATCAACGCCGTGCTGTCATCCGGTGCTGCAAACACCGATGACATTGCCAAAGCCAAAAAGGACGACAAGAAAGCAGCTCCCGCGGGCGCTGTTGATTCCAAAGCCGCCGTGACGGATGCCGTCCGCGCGTTGCTGCTCATCCGCTCCTATCGCGTGCGGGGCCATTTGCTGGCGGATCTCGACCCGCTGGGCCTCACCGAAAAACGCCACCATCCGGATTTAGAGCCGCAAACCTACGGCTTCACCGAAGCCGATATGGACCGCGAGATTTACCTGAACGGCGCCTTCGGCAAGGAACGCGCCACGCTCCGCCAGATCATCGACATTATGCAGAAAACCTACTGCGGCACGGTCGGCGTTGAATTCATGCACATTCAAGACCCCGGCCAACGTGCCTGGCTGCAGGACCGTTTCGAGAAATCGCTGAACAACACCGATTTCAACAAGGCTGAAAAAACCCACTTCCTGACGCGCCTGACCGCTGCCGAAGGTTTTGAAAAATTCCTCGATACCAAATTCACCGGCACCAAGCGCTTCGGTTTAGAGGGCGGCGAAAGCACCATTCCCGCGATTGAAGAAGTTATCCGCCGCGGCGCGGAGCTCGGCATTCGCGAAGTCGCCTTCGGCATGGCGCACCGCGGCCGTCTGAACGTTTTGACCAACGTTCTTTCCAAATCCTTCACCGCCATGTTCTCCGAATTCCAGGGCACGCCCGCGAAGCCGAACGACGTTCAGGGCTCGGGCGACGTGAAATATCACCTCGGGACCTCCAGCGACCGCGACTTCGGCGGCGAAAACGTCCACCTGTCCCTCGTCCCCAACCCGTCGCACCTTGAATTCGTCGACCCTGTTGTCGTCGGCAAAGTCCGCGCCAAGCAGGCGATCCGGAAAGATAACGACCGCCTCGCCGTGATGCCGATTTTGATTCACGGCGACGCCGCATTGTCCGGTCAGGGTATTGTGCCCGAAACGCTAATGATGTCTGACCTGCCGGGCTACC
>JBBQWK010000347.1:0-2335 GCA_038210695.1 Alphaproteobacteria bacterium | reverse complement strand
GGGCTTTTGTAGCCGAAAGATTTTAAAGTTTCCAGCGTTTCTGGATCATCCTCGACCCCTGTGAAAACAAGGTTGCCGGTATCGCCAAGGTTTTGCGATTCCGTGAACAGGCCGGTGTAGAGTTTTTTGACGGTATCAATGTGCTTGGTCAGGTCGGCAATAAAAGCAGCAGCATTTTTATAGCCCAGAAATGCCGTCGCATCGTTAAAGGCGTCCGGCGTCATCGGCAGGCTATGCGTCTGGCGGTCATCCTGCATTTGCAGCCGGTGTTCCGTATGGCGCAGGAAAAGATAAGCTTCAGCAAGTTTCTTTTCGTTCGATGCGGTGATGTGTCCCGTTTCCGCCAGCGCCTTCAGCGCCTGCAGCGTTGCAGGAGGACGCAAGCGCGGTTCCCGCCCGCCGTAAATCAGCTGCTGGGTCTGGGCGAAAAATTCAATCTCGCGGATGCCGCCGTGACCCAGCTTGACGTTGAAGCCGAGGAAGGGGTTTCCCTTGCCACCCGGCTTTTTCTGCTTGGCGTTGATCTGCCGCTTGATGGAATGGATATCCTGAATCGCCGCGAAATCAAGGTTGCGGCGCCAGATCCAGCTTTGCATGATTTGCGCAAAATCACGTCCCAGCGCTTCATCACCCGCAACAGGCCGCGCCTTGATCATCGCGGCGCGCTCCCAGTTCTGGCCGAGGCTGCCGTAATAGGTTTCGACGGCGTTGATGGAAACCGCCAGCGGCATCGCGCCGGGGTCCGGCCGCAGGCGCAGGTCGGTGCGGAAGACATAGCCGTCTTCGCTGCGCTCCTCCATGATCCGTGCCAGTTCTTTCGTCAGGCGGATAAAGAAATTCTGCGTTTCGTCCTTGTCTTTCAGCGGTGATTTGGCGTGATCAAAAATCACCATCAGGTCAATATCGCTGGAATAGTTCAGCTCGAACGCGCCCCATTTGCCAAGCGCAATTACGCTGATGCCGCAATCCCTGAACGGTTCTTTCGGGTAGGGCAGGCGAATGGTTTTTGCGGCATGGGCGGCGCGCAGTAAAAAAGCCAGCGCTGCCTGCACCGCCATATCGGCAAAGCGTGACAGGTTGCGCATGACGGTTAAATCATCCACCTCGCCGGCGATATCCTGCAGCGCCGTCAGCGTCGCGATTTTCGTTTTGGCAAGGCGCAGCGCCTGCATCAGTTCAGGCACCGAAACCGCTGCGGCTGCCGCTTTTTCCGCCGCTGCCAGCAGATTTTCAAAACCTTCGGCCCTCAGGCTGCTTTCAGAAAACTTTGCAAGATTGCCGGCAAGGTAGGGGCTATAGCGCAGAATCGCCTGCGGCACGGCGCCCGTTGCAGGGGGCAATGTTTTTTTCGCTTTTTTCTGCCCGTTATTTGGAAAATGGCGGCGCAAAACCCATGACCTGCGTTATTGAAACAAGCTATAATAACAGCCGGAATACAGGGGTGACAACACAGCAAAATGCTCAAGAAGGCGATACATCACGCCAGCCGTACGGTTGTCGTCTGTTTTGAAATTGCGGGCGTGCTGGCGTTGCTGCTGTTTCTTGGCTGGGTGGGGCTGATCTGGCGGCTATCGCAGGGGCCGCTGGCGGTGAATGACTACCTGACGCACAAGGTCGAGCACGCCTTTGCCGAACAGTTACCGGGCTTTGCCTTTACCATCGGCGGCGCCGAGATGATCTGGGGCGGTCGCTTCCAGCCCTTCGAGCTTGAAATCAAGGATGTCCATATTACCCGCAGCGAAGGCACGCGCGTGCTGGATGTGAAAAAGCTGCGCGTGCAGCTCTCCAAGCGCAGCCTTGCCTTCGGCCGCATCGTGCCGCGCGTCATCAAGGTCTATGGCCCCACACTGCGCGTCATTCGTCTGGAAGATGGTCGCTTCACCCTGAACGTCGGGGAAGAGGTGCCGAAAGATCCCGATGCAGCGACACCGGCCGAGGTCATGGGCCCGCCCGCGCCGGTCGCCGAAGGGCGCGAGGCTTTAGTTAAGGGCTTCCTGTCCCAGCTGCAGGAACACTCCGGCCTTGGCCTGCTCGACCGCCTGCATGAAATTGAAGTCTCCGATGCTGCCGTATTGTATGAAGATCGCGTCCTCGGCGTTGCCTGGAAATCGCTTGATTCCGACGTTATCGCTACGCGCGGCGACCATGGCATTGTCTCCACCGCCATGGTGTCGCTGGATATCGACAAAACCCGTAAAGCCGCGCTGCAGGCGCAGCTGAGTTATGACTGGGATGTGAAAAAGACCACCGCGCTGATCGCCTTCAGCGGCCTCATCCCCGCCAAAATCGCACAAGCGAGCGAGAAGCTGAAAGACATGACCGGCATTAACGTGCC
>JBBQWK010000346.1:0-2341 GCA_038210695.1 Alphaproteobacteria bacterium | reverse complement strand
CCCGCCACCGTTGAAAAAAAAGCAGCCGCCCCGAAAGCGCCGAAAGCCGCGCCCGAGAAAAAAGCGCCGCACAAGCTTCACCAGCTCATCATGCAGATCATTGACGAAGGTAAAGGCGAAGACGTCGTCTCCATCGACCTTGAAGGCAAGACCGCGATTGCGGATTACATGGTTATCGTCACCGGTACATCATCCCGCCAGATCGTCGGTATGGCCGAGCAGATCCGCGACAAGCTGGCCAAGGAAAAATACCGCTCCCGCCTCGAGGGACAGGACACCGGCGACTGGGTGATTGTTGATGCCAACGATGTCATCGTGCATCTCTTCCGCCCGGAAGTGCGTTCCTTCTACAACCTTGAAAAACTCTGGGCTGCGGATTTCTCCACCGTCGATTACACGCTGTATCATTCGGTTTAAAGTTTTCCCGCTTTGAAAATCCGCATCATCGCCGTCGGCAAGCTGAAGGCCTCGCCCCTGCTCGAGCTGTGCGATGAATACGTCAAGCGCATGAAATGGCAGGTCAGCGTTAAGGAAATCGACGCCCCCAAGGGCTCGACATCCGCGCAGGAAGCGCCGCTGATTTTGAAAGCCTTGGGCACATCCCATTTCACCATCGCGCTTGATGAACGGGGCGAGACTTTCACCAGCCCCGAATTTTCCAAAAAAATATCCAAGTGGGCGGCCGCCGCGCCAGCCAACGAAATCACCTTCCTGATTGGCGGCGCCGATGGTTTCGATAACGCGGTGCGGGAGCAGGCAAAATTTCTGCTCTCCTTCGGCAAACAAACATGGCCTCATATGCTTGTTCGGGTTATGCTTCTGGAGCAGGTTTACCGTGCCCAGCAGATCATTGCGGGGCATCCGTACCACAGAGTCTGACGGGCCGCCGAGATGCCGCTTTTCCAGTTCAAATATCACCGCCCACTGCTGCTGACAGCTCTGCTGGCAGCATTGCTTATGTCTACACCCGCCGAAGCGCGCAACGTGAAGGCGGAGCTGGCGGCAAAACAGGCAGAGCACGCGAAACTTGAACAAAAGTCCAAAAAACTCAGCGGACAAGTAGACGATCTTAAACAAAAACTTGTGAATACCACGAAGGTGCTGCGCGATACGGAAGACACGGCAACGGAAGGCGATTTACGCCTCAAGTCACTTAAGAACGAACGTGCCGAAGCCGTTGAAAGTCTTTATAAAGATCACACGGCGTTGGGCGGTCTTGTCACCGCCGCACAGAAATACAAGCGGACCTCTACGCCGCAAATGCTGCTGATGGCAAACCCGCTGGATGCTGCCCGCGCCTCGCTGATTATGAAATCGCTAATCCCCGTCCTCGCCCAACAATCCGACAGCCTCAAGAAACAGCTGACCGATCTTGCAGAGCTGGAAGACAGCATCAACAGCCAGCGCGACAAGCAAAGCCGCCAATACCAGAAGCTGAACAAGCAGCAGGACGACCTGCAAAAATTGCTCAACGAGCGTCAGGCGATTTACCAAAAGACCGAGGCCAGCCGCAAGACCGAAGAAGACGAGATGGAAAAACTGGCGCAGCAGGCGCGAAATTTAGAAGACCTTGTTGACAGAATAAAACCAAAAACGCGCGTGGCTTCCATGGCCAGCTTCCCGCCAAATACAGTACCCCCCGTCACCGGTATTGTGAAAACAGGTTTCGGGCAAACGGACGACCTAGGGGCTTTGAGCCAAGGCATCACGTTTGAAACGCGCCCCGGTGGCCCTGTGGTGACGCCGCTGGCAGGTACCGTGCGCTTTGCCGGTCCCTTCCAGAAATACAAGCAAATCTTGATTGTGGAGCACGCGGGCGGCTATCATAGCCTTATCGCTGGTCTCGGCCGTATCGATACGGTTGTCGGCGCTACTCTTGCCGCGGGTGAACCCGTCGGAATTGCCGAGACATCCCAAACCGGCCCGCGTATTTACTACGAGCTTCGCCAAGGCGGCGAGCCCGTCAATCCCCGCCAGTTGCTGGTGGCACAACGTAAACAGGATAAGAGCTGACAATGTCCCTCAAAAATTCGATCAAGACCGGCACCGCCCTTGCGATCATCCTCGCATTCACTTCGCTGACGGTTTACGCCGCCTCGAATGACCAGGACAAGGCAGCGCCGCGCTCCGCGGTTTCAGACACATACAAAGCCCTGAACCTTTTCGGCGATGTGTTCGAACAGGTCCGCGCCAACTACGTTGAAAAAGTCGAAGACAAAAAGCTTATCGAATACGCCCTCAACGGCATGCTGACCTCCCTCGATCCGCATTCGAACTACATGACGGATGAGGAAAGCAAAGCGATGATGGTGCAGAACAAAGGCGAGTTCGGCGGCCTTGG
>JBBQWK010000345.1:0-2359 GCA_038210695.1 Alphaproteobacteria bacterium | reverse complement strand
ACATGATTGTGCCGCGCAATACCTCGCTGGTCGCCGTGGAATTTCTGGAAGATTCGATCGAGCTGCCGAGTTTCCGTCATCCGATGCAGGCGATTTATGTGCTGGGGCCGGAGAAAAACAACGTCTCGCCGGAAATGCTGGCGAAATGCGACTACACCATCAAAATCCCCATGAAGTTTTGCGTCAACGTCGGCGTTGCCGGCGCCCTTGTGATGTATGACCGCCTCATCAGCATGGGCAAATTCGCCGACCGCCCCGTGCATGAAGGCGGCCCGACGGAAGAATTCTCCCCCGACCAGCTGCGCGACGAACAAATCGTCGTGCACAGGAAGCGCCAGTTCACGCCGAAAGACCGCCGGTAAATTTTCCGCCGTTGCTGCGTTGCGTCAAGAAACCGCTGCGCCACCAATGTTTTCTCCGAGTCTCTTTGGTGCGATGCACAAGAATTTTTTATATCAAGTGCAGCGCAGCAATCTGATATTTCTTTCCAAAGCAGAAGTGGTGCGCGCAACATTCCATTAATTGCAAATTGCGTCTCGCCTTTCCCTTTACAGAGTATAATTAGATATGCGAAAGCGGTTTCATGTACTGAAACTGGGCCTGCCAACGCGAGCCTCGCGCGCGGCCTGCAAATCGTCAGGGAGACATCTTCAATGTCCGTATTCGGCCACAAAGAATTCCAGCATCACGAACAAGTGTCCTTCTTCGAAGACCCGGTAACGGGCCTCAAGGCCATCATCGCCGTGCACAACACCAACCTCGGCCCCGCGCTTGGCGGCTGCCGCATGTGGGCGTACGAGAATGACGAGCAGGCGCTGAAAGACGTGCTGCGACTGTCCCGCGGCATGACCTACAAGGCGGCCATCACCGGCCTGCCGCTCGGCGGCGGTAAATCGGTCATCATCGGCGACCGCAAAACGAAAACGCCGGACATGATGCGCGCCATGGGCCGCGCTGTTGAAACCTTCCGCGGCAAATACATTGTCGCCGAAGACGTCGGCACCACGGTTGAAGACATGAACTTCATCAACAGCCAGACGCAGCACGTCGTCGGCATCTCCCACGGCGGTCAGGGCAGCGGCGATCCGTCCCCCACGACGGCGCTTGGCGTGTTCAACGGCCTTAAAGCCGCAGTGCGCCACCGTCTCGGCCGCCATGACCTGAAGGGCGTCAAAGTTGCCGTTCAGGGCCTCGGCAACGTCGGCTACAACCTCTGCCGCCACCTGCATGAAGCGGGCGCTCAATTGTTTGTCACCGACATGGCGGGCGACAAGGTGGATATGGCCGGCCGCGAATTCGGCGCCACCGCCGTTGCGCTCAACAGCATCTACGACATGGAAGTTGACGTCTTCGCGCCTTGCGCACTTGGCGGCGGCATCAATGACGAAACCCTGCCGCGCCTGAAAGCCAAAGTGGTTGCGGGCGCTGCCAACAACCAGCTGGCGGAAGCGCGCCACGGCGATGTTCTGCGCTCCATGAACATCCTCTACGCGCCTGATTACGTGATTAACGCCGGCGGCCTGATCTCGGTCTATTACGAACACCTTGCCCGCAAGGAAGGCCGTGCTTACGACCGCGAACAGGTTCTAAAACACGTCGAGAAAATCGACGCGACGTCTGAATCCATCTTCAAGCGCGCCGATCAGGAAGGCATTTCCACCGCTACCGCCGCTGACCGCATTGCGGAGCAGCGTTTCATGAAGACGGAAACCAGCAAAGCCGCCTGACTGTAAAAAGAACGTTCAAAAAATCGCCCCTTCGTCAACGAAGGGGCGTTTTTTCTTTTGGCGTACTGCAACCATTTGTTGTATGGTGCGGAGATGACCGATGATAATGACGCGCAGAAACGAAAGCTTGAAGCCCTCGGCCGCTTTGCCGGCGGCATTGCACATGACTTCAATAATATTCTCTCGATCATCGACGGTTACACGCAGGTGGCGCTGACGCGGACGGCTGCAGGCACGCTGGTCGCTGCCGATCTTCAAAAAATCCTCAACCTCACCCAGCGCGGTGCGGGATTGACGCGGCAGCTTTTGGCCTTCGCGCGGCAGAAAATAGACCCCGCCGAAAAAATCAACCTGTCGGTCACGCTGCACCAGCAGGATGTATTACTCACCCCGCTCCTCGGGAGCAGTATAAGTCTTGAGCTGAATATCCCGCATGAAGCTGTCTGGGTCATGGCGTCAGCAGACTTTATCACTCAAATCGTCCTCAACCTCGCCCTCAACGCGCGGGATGCGATGACGACGGGTGGCACCTTCTCCGTCACGCTGGAGGTCTCGGGCGGCAAGGCGCGGCTGATTGTCGCAGATAGCGGGGAGGGGATTTCGGCGGCGGCATTGCCGCGCGTCTTCGAGCC
>JBBQWK010000344.1:0-2383 GCA_038210695.1 Alphaproteobacteria bacterium | reverse complement strand
GTGCTGAAACTGGTCCAGCAGCTGAACGAGGACGCCAAAGTGAACGGTATTCTGGTGCAGATGCCGCTGCCGAAACAAATCGACAGCGCCACGGTTTTGAAAACCATTGACCCCGCGAAAGACGTTGACGGCCTACACATTGAAAACATGGGCCGTTTGATGGCCGATATGCCGGGTCTTGTGCCCTGCACGCCCATGGGCTGCATCATTCTTATCAAATCGATCGAGAAGAATTTAAGCGGTTTGCACGCCGTTGTTATCGGTCGCTCGCATCTGGTCGGCAAGCCGGTGGCGCAACTGCTGCTGCGCGAAAACTGCACCGTCACTACCTGCCACTCCCGTACGCCCAACATCGCTCATATCGCGCGGGAGGCGGATATTCTCGTCGTCGCCGTCGGCAAGGCAAAGCTGGTGAAACAGGATTGGGTGAAGCCCGGTGCCATTGTCATCGATGTCGGCATCAACCGCATGGATGACGGCAAAATTACAGGCGATGTTGATTTTGATGATGTATCAAAAGTCGCAGGCCATATCACGCCTGTGCCCGGTGGCGCAGGCCCCATGACCATCGCCTGCCTCCTCGGCAACACCGTCGCTGCCGCCTGCCGCCAGAACGAGCTGACGGTTCCGCATATCGGCTAAAGCTTACTGTCCCTGCGCGACCGTGAATCCCCTGACGCCGTCAAAGCTGTAAAGGTTTTCGGTCTTGATGAAATCAAGACCGGCCTTGGAAATGCTTTGCAGAAGGTGAATGATCTGCTCATGCGTCACCGGCGCGGTATCATTGCTGGCGGTAAAGCGGCAGCGCCAGTGGTCGCCCATTTCGGATTTTGCTTTGGCATCTGGCCAGACGAGCAATCCGCGGCTGTCGATGCTGGAAAGTTTCAAGGAATTGCTTAAAGACTGCAGTGATGCCGCCAGCACATCCACCGCGCCCTTGTCGCGCCAGTGCAGGAAAATATCGACGCCCTCGAGCTTTTTGTTGGCCGCAACGGGCATTTTGATGTCCGGCATCATCAGCGGCTTACCGTCTGCCGCGCCGAAGGTGACGGGCTTGAAGTGGCGCGGTTGCTGACCAAGGCGGGCCAGCACGGCTTCACCGAATTCTCTTGTATTGGCGCGCTCGGTGCTGATTTGCGGGTTGAAAATATCGCCCGTGTGAATACCATCTTCAATTGTTTTCAGCCAGGCATTTTGTATGTTTTCGGCGATTTTTCCTTGCCCCAAATGCTGCAGCATCATGACGGCGGCATTGAGCAGGCCGGAGGGGTTGGCAATGCCCTTGCCGGCGATGTCAGGCGCGGAGCCATGCACGGCTTCAAACATCGCGCCATGCTGGCCGATGTTGGAAGACCCGCAAAGGCCAACGGAACCGGAAACTTCCGCGGCGATATCGGAAATAATATCGCCATAGAGGTTTTCCGTGACGACGACGTCAAAAATATGCGGCGATGCGGCGATTTTGGCAGCACCTATATCGACGATCATATGGCTGGTTTCAATCTCAGGGTATTCCTTCGCCACACGGTCGAAGGTTTTATGGAAGAGCCCGTCTGTCATCTTCATGATGTTGTCTTTAGAGATGCAGGTGACTTTTTTGCGGTGGTTGACGCGGGCGTATTCAAAAGCGTAGCGCGCAATGCGCTCCGAACCAGTCGCCGAAATCAGTTTCAGGCATTGCACAACGTTGTCCGTCTGCTGGTGCTCGATGCCGGCGTATAAATCTTCCTCGTTCTCCCGCACAATCACCATGTTCATTGTGGGCTGCGTCGTGCGCACATAGGGGTGGTATGAAACGCAAGGCCGCACGTTGGCGAACAGCGCCATGGATTTGCGCACGGTCACGTTCAGGCTCTTGAAGCCGCCGCCCTGCGGTGTGGTAATCGGCGCTTTCAAAAAGCATTTGGTACGGCTTAAGGATTCCCATGACGATTCCTCGATGCCCGACATAATGCCGCGCTTGTAGACTTTTTCGCCAATTTCGATGGTTTCGATCTCCAGCTGAGCGCCGGCGGCCTCCAGAATTTTCAAGGTCGCGTCCATGATTTCAGGGCCGATGCCGTCGCCATGCGCGACGGTGATGGGGGATTTTTTGCTCATGGGGCTTTCCTATTGTCATAAGGCGCGAAGGCGGGGCGGTGCAGCCCCGGCGCAGTGGTTTTTGTCGGAAATTATTGTGGCTTAAATCCGGCGTTTTGCAATAGACTTGGCGCGTATTTCAGCCGAGGTTTGCAATGCTCCCCCAGGAAATTATCCGCCAGAAACGCGACGGCCATAAATTGGCCGAGGGCGATATCAAGCAATTCATAAACGGCATTCCGACAAAGCAGGTCTCCGAAGGGCAGATCGCCGCTTTCTGCATGGCGGTTCTGCTGAAGGGCAT
>JBBQWK010000343.1:0-2430 GCA_038210695.1 Alphaproteobacteria bacterium | reverse complement strand
GGCTTCAATGCCTTTTACCTGCGCGATCGTTGCCGACACGCGGGCGTTGTCCATCAGTTCCTGGCCCTTCAGAATGCCGCCGATCAGAAGACCGATGATGGTCATCACGATCGCCAATTCGACGAGCGTGAAGCCTTTTTGGGTTTTAATACATTTCATTAGAGATATCTCCCCAGTTGTTAAGTAATGAAGCCGTTGCCGGCTTTTAGCCCCGTCACCGCGTTTGAAAACCGATTGTCCTCTTGAGAATGAAGAACATCCCCGCGATGGCGACGAAGTGATTTTCAGTTTGGTGACCTACATCCTATCTTTCAACAAAAAAGTTAAATGAATCCTTAAAGCGGGTCATTTAATTTCTCAGGATGACAAGATAAGCAGATACACGAAGCATATGGGAATGAAAACGCTGTATTTAGCGCGAACGTACGTACGCTCTTAACATTGTCAAGATGACGAAGCGGAAGCACTTAAATCTCTCAAAACGTGTTTTTGTACCGCTAAAAAAAGTTTTATTTAGCGCGCATTTTTGCGCCTTGCGGGTGATTCCATGTGGCCTGAAAAACACGAAATAAGAATTATCAAAACATGATTCTTACGCGCCACCGCAATTTAATTCCGCAATGTAAAAGTCGGAGGCCGTTACTTTTCGGCGTTTTGCTGCTGGTGACGGCTGCGGTAATGGGACGGCGTATCGCCGGTGACCTCGCGGAAAACCCGGTTGAAGGAGGCAAGGGAATTGAAACCGACCTCGAACGCCAGCACGTTAATGGCGATGTCCGGATTATGCAGCATGCGCTTGGCATCCTCGACGCGGAATTCGTTGAGCAGCTTGGGGAAGCTTTTGCCAAAGGCCTGGTTGATCACGCGGGACAGCGTGTTTTCGGATGTGCCGACTTCGCGCGCCAGATCGGCCCTGCTGAAGGACGGCTCGTGATAAACCTTGTCGAGCTCCATCAACTTGCGGACTTTTTCTGCAATTTCCTTTTCCTCGTCACTCAGCAGCAGCAGCCGCGCGCGCGATGCACTATGCAGCTGGACAGGCAAGGGATAAATGCGAAACAGTGTCGTCATGACAAGATAGGCAAAGGCTATGCCGAGCATGACTTGCAGCGCATCGGAATCGGGCCGCGACAAATGGCCGGTCGAGGTCAAAAGGCTGACGCCGGTACGCAGGACATTGGCGACGATAAGGGTCATGACCAACCAGTAACGCTCACGCCCGCCTTTTTCCTCCCAGAGACTTTTGAAGATATTTTTTTGAAACCAGATGGCCAGCATGCAGAACGCGCCGGCCATGGCGCCGAACCAGCCAAGGACGGAAAACGACCGCGTGCAGAGGACGGCGCCGTCGTCGCAAACATGCTCGAGATGCGCGACGAGGAAGCCGAAGCTTAAAGCCGCCGGCACCAGCAGCAGAATGAGGAACTGCCGCGTCGGCGGCATGGTTTGGGGGCGCGATACCTGCAGCACAAGCAGGTAGCACAGCGGCGCGCCCATGGAGCGCGCGATGCCGAGGCCGAGCCGGATATAACTTTCATAGTCTTCCAGCCGCAACGCGAACTGCAGGCCGAAGGCGAAAGCCAAAAACGCGAAATAGGCGATGGCAACGGAGGCCTGCCGCCAGTTGCGCACGCGAAAGATGATGTAGACGAGAATCAGGAGACTCTGCGCAAGGCCCGTCAGCGCGAGCCATTCGATAAGGCTGAAGGTGGCCTGATAATCAAAAGGCATTCAAAACCGCCTGCCTATTCCGGCATCAGCGCGGGCCTGGTTTTGGGGAGGGTGTCCTGGTCGGGCTCCTTGCCGCGCAGGGCCGCAATCGCGTCAACCTCCTTGGGATCGACGCCCAGCTCCTCGATCAGGTAATGCTTCATGAAGCCGACTTCATTGGGGTGGATCTTGTCGGAGCTCACCAGCAGGTCCTCGATGATCTTGCGGGCATCTTCCTTATCGCCTTTTTCGGCGAGCACAAGCGCCGGCATCTGCCGTGCCCAGGCCGGAAGGCGGTCGTCGGTGGGCTCCATTTTGGAGAGCTTGTAGGCAAGGCCGAGCGCGAGGTCGAGATCGTAGAGTCGGTGGCGGGCAAGGAAAATAGCATGCACCATCCAGCGCCATTTCTGCCCCGCCGGGTTGTCGCCGATTTTTGAGAGATAATCATAAACGACGCGCACGTCGCTCGGCACACGCGTGCCGCCAAAAACGTAAGCCGCCAGCATCGGTACGTGATCGGAGGCGGGATCGAGACTGTCGAGCAGCCAGAACCACTTGCCAAGTTCTTTATAATCGTAATCTTTCAAGGCCGTCGTCTGGCCGCCGGAATCGCCGAGGTTCTGCAGCTCAAGCGCGCCGTAGCGGTAGGCGAATTCGGCATCGCCAAGGCCCATCATGACGGCGGAATTGCGCGCCGGCGCGGGGGGCACGCCGTCCCAT
>JBBQWK010000342.1:0-2431 GCA_038210695.1 Alphaproteobacteria bacterium | reverse complement strand
GCGCAGCACGGCCGCCCGGAGAAACCGCAGGATTTAGCCAGCCACAACTGCCTGGTCTACAACGGCGTCAATGATGGCCGCGCCTGGACGTTCCGCATCAACGGCCGCAAGCATAACCAGCCCGTGCAGGGCCGCATGGTGACGGATAACGGCAGCATCCTTGCCGAAGCCGCCGTACACGGCTGCGGCATCACCATGCTGCCGACGTTTATTGTCGGCCGCGAAATTAATGACGGCAGCCTTGATATTCTGCTGCCGGAATTTGAAGACGAGCCCCTGCTGATTCAAGCTGTCTACCAGCAGCAACGGCACTTAAGCGCCCGCATGCGCAAATTCATTGATCATCTGGCAGAATATTTCGCCGGCTTCTCCGCATAAAAAAACGCCCGCGGGTTGCGCGGGCGTTTTTTCGTCAGGCAAAATCAGTCAAAATTACTCGAGGTAGGCCGACAGCATCCAGTGGTATTTCTGGTGGTCCTGAATGCGCTTGATGGCGAGGTCGGCGGTGCCTTCGTCTTCTTCTTCCTGCGCGATTTTAATGAGTTTATCGCAGGTTTCAGCAGCGGTTTCGTTGTCCTTGGCAAGGTTGGCCAGCATTTTCTTCTGGTCGGGGTTGCCGGTTTCTTCCTTGATGGTGGCAAGCTTGGAGAAAGCGGCAAAGCTTGCAGGCGCTTTGGCGCCAAGCTTGCGGATGCGTTCCGCCAGCTCGTCATTCGCGGCGGCGAGTTCTTTGTACTGCTCTTCAAACAGAATGTGCAGGCCATGGAATCCGGGGCCTGTCACGTTCCAGTGGTAGTTCTGGGTTTTCACGTAGAGGGTATAGGTATCGGCGAGCAGTTTGGAAAGGGCCTCCACAACTGCGCTGTTGGTTTTCTTGTCTGCCATTTGTCGTCTCCTTTGTTAAAAATTTAAAAACTCAATTTGCGATGGACAATGCCTGCGCCGCTGCATTCAGCACCGCCGCAATGCGGAAGCTGTGCTGCACAGCGACCTTGGAAAGCCCGTGGTCCTGCACCGTTTTGTTGTGTGCCGCGATACAAGCGCTGCAGCCGTTGATGGCGGAAACCGCCAGCGCATAAAGCTCGAATGTTATTTTATCAATGCCGGGGTTACCGATGACGTTCATGCGGAGCCCCGCCGGCAAGCGGCCGATTTCGTCATCGCCCGTCATATACGTCGAGCGATAATAGATATTGCTCATCGCCATGATGGTCGCGGCGGCCTTCGCGGCGTTGATTTCCTCCGGCGACAGTGTTGCCGCCGTTTCACCCGTGATGCCGGCGATCAGGCGCGGATTGCGCGTCGCATAAGCGGAGGCCAGCGCGATGCCATGCACCTGCGCCAGCGTCAGGCTGGAGGCAGGGTCTTCCTTGATCACGCCGGACAGGTTCAGGCGGATATCCTTGGCGTAATCCGGCAGCTGGTCTTTCAGGCCGTCGATATTCGCGGGGAGCGGAATTTGGGTATCGTTGCCGGTCATTTTTTAGTCCTTCAATGAGAGTGAACAGGGCAAGGCCCTATATAGTTCCGGCAGATTTAAAACCAGCCCTGCAGGCAGTTTTCACCCGCCCTTCGGCCCTGTCAATTGACCCCGAAGATTGCATAATATTAACCCCTTGATTTGGTTATGAATTGTTGAATTCTTTACCAGATTATGGTATGCTTACTCATATTTAGCGAATCCCCCGGCATTTTCTAGTTTTAAAACCGCGAGTTAGTACATGCACTTTCCACATCTCGAAAAAGCCGTACTTCGCCGCAAATTCCGCGCGGCCGTCATTGCGAGCACCGTGATGTTCTCCCCCATGGCTGTCGCGGGGCAGGTGCTGGCGCCGACTCCGCCGCCGATCCCGACCGCGAACACGACGCCGATTGTGCTCGATATTGCGCCGCCGCCGGAAAGCACGCCGCTGCCCCTGCCGCATAAATTTTTACCGCTGTCATCCTTCTCCACGCTGCTGAGCACAGCGGATGAAAAAGGCTCGAACATTTTCTTCTCCAATTCCCGCCAGGCGATCCGCGAATTCCGCGCGCTGACCAACAACCCCGATGCGACCGGCCCGCTGACGCGTGATGAAGTGAAAATGCTGGCGGGCATCCGCGCGGCCGCGCAGGCGGACGTCAAGAAATACAAGATTTCCCTGCCCGTCGCGGCAACGCTCCGCTTCGCAGCGCAGGAGACCGGCATGGATTACGATGCCATGGTCACGCGCCTGCAGGAAAACGCCGGCAACGTCATGAACGTGGCGACCACGCGGCTTTTGTCCGACAACGTTTACAAGTTCGATACCTCCACCTGGCTCTACTTGATGAAGACGCAAGGCGCTAAACACGGCCTCGGATTCTTCGCGGATAAAATCGAGGTCAGCGCGCCCATGCCGGGCCCCGGCGGCAAGCCGACCGTGAAGGTCAGCGTTGCCGACCCTGCCGT
>JBBQWK010000341.1:0-2444 GCA_038210695.1 Alphaproteobacteria bacterium | reverse complement strand
CATGGGCGCGCTGAACCTCTACATGAGCTTTATCAACCTGTTCCAGTTCATCATGAACTTCACAGGCCAGCGTAATTAAGCCTCGCCAATCTTCAACAAAAACCCCGCCCGTCAAACGGCGGGGTTTTTTGTGTGTTTTCCTTATAAACCATTGATTTTTAATAGTTATTCAGCATTTGCGAGCGATTCTCAACAAAACCGCTTGTATCACCATACGCATCAGACTATCTTTCCCCATCTTTCCGGATTCCCCGCCGGACGATTTATCAAAGGGGCCCGTAGCTCAGCTGGGAGAGCGCCTGCATGGCATGCAGGAGGTCGTCGGTTCGATCCCGATCGGGTCCACCAATTTTTAGCAAATCCAGAACTATCAGATACGGCGCCCATAACCTGCGGCTAAAACGTGACGGCAAACCGACCGCCACTTTTTACAGATTTACTTGGGCACAACCATGGCTCTGGTAACGCTGATCTGCCGCGCTTTCGTCTCGCCGCGTGACTGCACCGTCAGGGTGACGCTGGTGTTCTCAGGGCCGCGGATGAGGGCGGAAATTTTTTCGCTTTCCATGCCGGCTGTCGTTTGACCATCGACCTGAAGTATTTCATCACCGCTTCTGATGCCCGCTTTTTCCGCAGGCGTACCCGGATAGATGTCGCGGACATAACAATGGTTCGGCGAGAAATCGAGCTTGACGCCAATGCCCGCAAAGGCCGGCACCACAACTGCCGGCGGGCCGGCGGGATTGAGTGCCGCGGACATTTTTTCCGCATATTCCAGTTCCCCCGCCTGCATGCGCTGGCGCAAGGCCAGAAGGGAGGAATAAGCCGGCGGATAGCCGCCGCTTTTATAGGAAAGATCGTAATACACATAGGCCTGCAGAACGTCCACCGGCATGCCTTGGCCATTTTCGTACATTTGCGCCAGCTTGAACTGCGAGACAGAGTCTTTCTTCAATGCGGCAAGGCGGTAGTGCCGTGCGGCCTGGGTGTAGTCCGGTGCAAAATCCGGCGCGCCTTCATGGAAGAAATCGCCGAGAAGAAGCATGGCCTTTATCTGACCCTGTTCTTCCGCAAGCCCTTCCCATTTTAAAAATTCGCCGATGTTCCTGTCTTGCCCCGTTCCCCAGATGTAAAAACGGCCAAGGTTCATTTCGGCCTGCGCATCGCCTTGCTCCGCGCCAATTTTCGTCCAGTATATTGCCTTCTGGATGTCTTTGCGCCCGAGCTCGCCATTAAAATAGATGGCGCCGGCGTTTGACGCTGCCTGCGGATTGCCCTTTTTCGCGCCAGCTTCGTAACGCGCCACCGCCTTGCTCATATCTTTCGGGAAGAAAATGCCCTGCTGGTAAAACCTTCCCAGTTCGTTATCGGCAAGGCCTATGGTGTCCTGCGGGTTTGCGGCAGCGCGCTCATACCAACTGATCGCTTCTTCCAGCTGCGGCGTAACGCCAGGCGCACCCAAACGGTAAATCTGCCCCAGCTGAAACTGCGCCTGCGGCTGATTGCCGGCTGACGCTTCCTTGTACCAGTAAATCGCTTGCGCGAAGTTCTCGCTTGATTTCGTCATGACGCCGTTTTGCACGTATGCCGTGCCAAGGCAGAACTGGTAATTGGGATCGCCCTTTGCGGCCTTGTCTTTCAACAGATCAATCGCACGCAAGGGATCGATTTGCGTCATTTCGATGGCATCTTGCAAAAGCTTGCGGTCTTCCGGCGTGATAGTGCCTGAAAGAGTCGTCAGCGCAAGATTGGGTGCCGAGGGCTTCGGGAGAGGGAGTGCCGTTACAGCAGGTGCCGCGGAAGACGTTACCGGCGCGCCGGCACCCGGCGAAAAATTAGCGCTTGGCGACGCAGCGGCAGGAGCAGTCGCGGCAGCCTGCTTTTGTGCGGCGGACGGAAAGAGCCTGTCGAAGGCGCTGAACAAATTCGGAAAGCCCTGAACCAGCAGCATGATCAGTGAGCCGATAAGAATAAGATCGACCGCCCCGCGCCAGACGGTATCGCCGCGATAAAGCTTAAGGATCGCCCAGCCGAGGCCGCGGCGGTTGCGGCCGCTGCTCTTGTCAATCACGGGCGGATTTTCAGGGCCGCGCATAAATCATTATTCCTTTTCCTGCGTCAGCGCTTTGGCTCCTGCCGCAGGTGCGGACAGCGCCATGCCGGCTTGGCGCGTTTCGATTTTCGCCACAATTTTACCGTCTTCGATCAGCAAGCTGATTTTTTTCGCGCCCGCTGTTTTCGCCTCGATAATCGTATCGGCAATCTTGTGCTCCACCGAGCGCGCCAGCTCCCGCACATCGCTATGGGACTTTGCAGCCTGTTCCACGGCCTGCAGCAATATCCGCGGGTCAATACCGCCATCTGCCAGCTCCAGCTGGTACTGCTGCACCGTTTTCTCGATTTCCAGTGCGACGACACGCGCGATATCAAGACCCTTCAGGGCG
>JBBQWK010000340.1:0-2452 GCA_038210695.1 Alphaproteobacteria bacterium | reverse complement strand
GGTAGTAATGCCAAGAGTTGTCGGCATCGTCTGCGCGGCGGGCGCGGTGCGGGGTGCTGCAACCGGTGCCGGCGTTACGACACGCGGCGCAGGTGTTGCGACGCGGGGTGCGGGGGCAGGGGGGGTGACAACGGGCGCTGTGGCAACTGGTGCGGGGGCGACGGGCGCGGTGCGCGGCGTTGGTGTCGGAACCGCCAGCGTCGGCGCGGTCGGCGGGAAGCTGCCCTGCATCTGCTGCGCGGACGCGTAGCCTGCGCCCATCATAAGACAGACGAAAAGAACGGCCGGAACCTGTCGCAGCAAAGTCTTCAAAAATCCCCCCCTAAGGGTTCTCGAGACGAAGGTTGAAAAGCAGCAGCAGAATTACTTATAGACGAAGGCGAGCATCAGCAGCAGGAAGATGGCAACGCCAATAACGGTACCCGTAGCAGCCTGCGTAAAGAACACCCAGCCTTTCCAGGCGGCAGCGACTTGCGGATCATTGGCTTGCTTGTTCATATCGTTTTGCATCGTTTTCTCATATCCCCTTGAAAGAATAGCGTATCGGTAACAGTTCAGTTGGAGGCGGGCAGCAATGCCAGAAGGACCGGACGGTCCCGCGCCAGAAGACGTTCTACCAGCAAGGATAAAGACCTTCCCGCCAATACTCAACCATAGCATGACATTTTTAACAATTAATGACTGGAATATCTGGATTTTATATGGGGGCGGCGGTATGTTGAGAAGTCAGAATCTGTGAAAGCCCTTGGCCGCCTTATGTCAAAAATTTTTAGCCCCCTGTCTTTTTCGGTAATGTTGATTTTTTCGGTCGCGACGCTGCCCGCCTATGCGGAAATCGGCCCCAAAAACGGCGATACCTGGACGCCCGTGCTGCCGACCAAGCGCGAGGTGAAGACCGATGACCCGCTGGTGGTGGGTGATGTGGTGGTCGACAAATCGGCCGAAAATTCCGTCGTTGCCCGCGATCAGGCGATTGCCGATGCCCGTAAAGCCGCTTTCCAGAAACTTGCCGAGCGCAATATGACGCCGGAGGAGCTGAAAACCTTCAAGATGCCGAAGGACCGGGACATCGCCATGATGGTCCAGGACTTTGAAATCAAGAACGAGCAGATGTCGTCGACCCGCTATGTCGGCAATTTCACCGTGCGCTTCCGCGATGTCGTGCGTAATTATATGACAATCCATGCCGTTCCCGTGACGCCGCCTGTCACGGCGGATGCCGCGGCCGCGACCACGACGGTCACAACAACGACCACCACGACCGACGACGGCGGTGTTGATGGCGCGACGGCGGATGCCAATGCCGCCGCCAACCCGATGCCGGCGGATGCCAATCCCAAGCCTGCCATGGCCAACCATATTGCCGTCGCGACGGAAGAAGATTCCGCGCCGCTCGGCCGTAATTTACTGGTACTGCCGTACTTCGAAAATATTTCCGGCGAGACGCTGCTGTGGGAAGAAAGCAACCCCTGGCTGCTGATGTGGCAGGGCGCGCTGCCCAAAACTGCGGGCGGCCCGCAAATTACCGTGCCGCTGGGCGATATCAGCGATGTGGCGGCGGGCTCTGCCAGCGGCGTCTGGTCCGGTGACTACAAGGCGGTGGAGCGTCTGCGCAGCAACTATTCGGCGGATGAAGTTATTCTGGCGGTTGCCAACCATTCCTCCGTCAACCTTACGATCGACCTTTACACCTTCAACAACGGCCACCTGCGCCGCAAGGCAACGCTGACGCCCTATGTGGGCGAGGCGCCGGATGAAGTTGTCTACAAAAAAGGCATGACGGAAGTTTTGAATTACCTGCAGCAGCCCGGCCGCATCGCCCGCGCGCCGAAGCCTGTGGAGCAAATCAGCCACGATCTGCTGCGCCAAACCAGCGAGCTTGGCACCACCGTTGTCGACAGCCATTCCACCATCGTGACCACGCAAACAACGATGACGGATCATCCGCCGCTGGTCATGAAGCCCTATGGCTCGGATGTGCGCCCCGCCATGATGGAGAATAACGAAGCGCCGACCGTGATTGTGGAGCAGACGCAAATGCCGCCGCATATCCCCGGCCGCCCGTACCCGATTTTACGCCCGGGCTATGTACCCGCCGGCAATGCTGCCGTTACCACGGCCAGCACATCATCTGCCGCCTCCGGCGCCACGCAAGTGGCAGCGCAAATGCAGTTTCAGGACCCGCGCGCCTGGATGGATTTGCAGAAGCGTTTGAATTCCGTCTACCCGCCCGTGCGCGTCAACATCACCTCCATGAGCAGCAACAGCGTCGCCTTCACCCTCTCGGCCGATGCGCCGGTGGATGCGGTGCGGCAGTCGTTGAGCAGCCGCGGCATTACGCTTGGCGCGAATGGCGACGTCGCGCTGAACCCGTGAAGCCGCAGCAGCTCGGACTTGATCTCGGCCACCGTCCGGCCTTCGAGCGTGAAGACCTCTGGGTCTCCGCCGCCAA
>JBBQWK010000339.1:0-2468 GCA_038210695.1 Alphaproteobacteria bacterium | reverse complement strand
CCGTGACCGTTGGCCGGATCGAAAAAATGTCGAAGTCGAAAAAGAACACCGTCGACCCCGTTGAAATTCTCGAAACCTACGGCGCGGATGCGGCGCGTCTGTTCATTTTGTCGGACAGCCCGCCGGAGCGTGACCTTGAATGGACCGAAAGCGGCATTGAAGGCGCGTGGAAATACATCAACCGCTTGTGGAAGCTGGTCGCCACGGCCGATTTCACCGGCACCGGCGGCGAGACGGAACTGACACGTCGCAAAATCCACAAAACAATTCACGAGATGACGCAAGATCTGGAGAAATTCCATTTCAACAAGTCGGTCGCTCGCCTGCGCGAACTTTCCAACGCGCTGGAGGATTTCAGCGCGGCAAAAGGCGATGGCAAGATTTTGCGTGAAGGACTTGAAACCCTTATCCGCCTGATGTCACCGCTGATGCCGCATATCGCAGAAGAACTGTGGTCACGCCTTGGCCACAAGACGATGCTGGTCGATGAAAAATGGCCGCAGCCGGAAGCGGCGCTGCTGGCGAATGACACCGTCACCATGGCCATTCAGGTCAACGGCAAGCTGCGCGCCACCATCCAGCTGCCGAAAGACATGGAACAGAAGGCAGCGGAGAAAGCTGCCCTCGATGATCCGTCCGTCCAGAAAGCCATGGAAGGCAAGCCTGCGAAGAAAGTCATCGTCGTGCCGAACAGGATCGTCAATGTCGTCGTTTAAAAAAATCGCCTCTATCGGCTTTGTCCTGCTGACGCTGTCATCCTGCGGCTTCCGCCCGATGTACGGTGACAGCGGTGCGGGGCAGGCGGTGACGCAAGGCAACAAATCACTGGTCGAAATTGCGAACATTCCCGACCGCGACGGGCAGCAGCTGCGCAACCTGCTGATCGACCGTCTGTACCTGAAAGGCCGGCCGGCAGATGCGCCCTATATTTTGACAATCGCGCCGCTGAAAACCGAAACGACGCACCTTGGCATCCGCAAGGACGCAACATCGACCAGAGCCATGACGCAGATTTATTCAACCATGGTCTTGCGCGACCGCGCGACGAACCGCGTGCTGCTGACCCGCGATATCCGCTCCGTCGGCAGCTATAACGAGCTGGATAACCAGTTCGCAACGCTGGTGTCGTCACAAAGCCTTGCAGGTCACATGCTGGAGGAACTGTCGGACGATGTGGTGACAGAGATAAACCTTTATTTCAGCCGCCAAGGCACCGCCGTGCCGGAGGCCGTGACACCCGCCGCCGCCCCCATGTCCCAGCTGCCGCCCGCGCCCATCGCCCCGAAGCAGATTGGCATGCCGTAAAACATGAAGCTGACGTTCCGCGATATTGCCGCCTTCGTCAAAAAGCCGCCCGCCAATATGCTGGCCGTGCTCGTCTATGGCCCCGACGAAGGCCTCATCCGCGAGCGCGCGATGATGATGATGAAGGCGCAGGGGATTGATGAAAAAGACCCCTTCGCCATTGCCGAATTTTCCGGCGACCAGCTGACGGAAAACCCGTCCAAGATTATCGACGAGGCGCAATCCATCTCCATGCTCGGCGGACGCCGCGTTGTGCGCGTGCGCGATGTGGGCGACAAGGCGGAAACGATTATCAAGGATTTGCTGAAGGCCTTAAAGCCCGGCGACAACTTTGTGATTATTGAAGCGGGGGAGCTCGGCACCAAGTCCAAAATCCGCTCCACCTTTGAAGCCGCGCCCAATGCCGCCGCTGTGCCCTGCTATGTCGACGATGCCCGCGACATCGCCAAAGTAATCGGCGAAGAATTACGCAACGCCGGCTTTCGCATCAACCCTGAAGCGCTAACGTATATGTCCGATAACGTCATCGGCGACCGCGGCGTCGCCAGAGGCGAGGCCGAAAAGCTGATGCTTTATATGGGCGGCCAGCGGGAGATTGATCTTGCGGATGTGATCGCCTCCGTCGGTGCGGGCGCTGTGCTGTCGCTCGATGAGCTGTCGAAAACTTTATGCTCCGGCAATTATCCGGAAGCAGACCGCGTGCTGCGGCAGGCGCTGATGGAAGGCACCAATGCCGTCGCCATTCTGCGCCATCTGCAAAACTATTTCGCCAAGCTGCAAATCACCAAGGCGCGGCTGTCGCAGGGCGAAGAGATGGAATTCGCGCTCAAAAAACTCAAACCGCCGCTGTTCTTCAAGCTGAAGGATGCCTTTGTGGCGCAGGTCAACGGCTGGACCCTGCAGCAAATTGCGCAGGCGCAAACATTGCTCATGAGCGTCGAGCAAAAATGCAAACAAACCGGCGCCGACCCTGACCTTCTTTTGGGCAGAGCTGTGCTGACCCTTACTCAAATTGGCAACCGCGCCCTCGGCCAGCGGCGGCGGGCTTAAAGAATTCTCCAATTAAAAACCCGCCAGTCACAAAACTGGCGGGTTTTTATTTGGAGGTAGATAGGTTACTGGTTCAGGTGGGCGCGGCCGAAATAGTAGGCGGAGGGATTATC
>JBBQWK010000338.1:0-2472 GCA_038210695.1 Alphaproteobacteria bacterium | reverse complement strand
AGGCAGGTCAAGTTTTCCGGTCGCAATATAATCAAGGAAGAACATCGGTTTTGCGCCGGTGCAGATCACATCATTCACGCACATGGCGACAAGGTCGATGCCGATGGTATCGTGCCGGTCCAGCATCTGCGCGATGCGGACCTTTGTGCCGACACCGTCAGTCCCCGCCGCCAGCAACCTGTCATCACCTATTTTATAGAGCGCCGCGAAACCGCCGATGCCGGACATGACGCGGTCGGTGTAAGTGCTTTGCACCCGCGCCTTGATACGTTCGACAAAAGCATCGCCGCGCTCGATATCAACGCCGGCATCTTTGTAGGTGACTTTTTGCGCTTTGGTCATGACAGTTCCTTAATGGCGGAAGTGGCGGCGGCCGGTGAAGCTCATGGCGATGTCGGCATCATTGCAGGCGGTAATGACGTCCTTGTCCTTCACGCTGCCACCCGGCTGCACGATGTAGCGGATGCCGGCTGCGGCGGCAATGCCGATGTTATCCGGGAACGGGAAGAAGGCGTCCGACACCAGCACGGCATCCGACAAATCCTTGTGTCCGTTTTCATGCGCTTTTTCGACCGCCTGCTTCATGCTGACAAGGCGGTTGGGGTTGCCCATGCCAGCGCCGATCATGCTGAGGCCTTTGTCGCTTTGCAGGAACAGGCCGATGGCATTGCTCTTCAAATGCTTGCAGGCCATGACGCCGAAGCGGGCGAGCGTGCTTTTGCCTGCTGGAAAATCGCGGCCGGTCATCGGCTTGAAATCCGCATCTGCGCCCTCGTCCTCCTGCTGCACAACCCAGCCGCCGGAAATGGAGCGGACCATGATGGATTTATCCGCGCCCGCATAATTCGCCAGCGCCAGCAGGCGGAGGTTGGGCTTCGCCGCAAAAATTTCTTTCGCCTTGGCGGAATAGGACGGCGCCACGATGACTTCAACAAAGCGGTTTGCAAGCCATTGCGCAACATCATCGCCAACTTCGCTGTTGAACGCGAGGATGCCGCCGAAACTGCTGATGGGGTCGCCCGCCCAAGCGGCTTCAAGCGCCTCAATCGGCGTTTTGCCCAGCGCAGCGCCGCAGGGGCTTAAGTGCTTGATGATAGAAACGGCGGCGGGATATTCCTTTACGCCCAGACTCGCGATATCGCCGCAGCTACGCCATGCGGCGTCGGCATCCAGCAGGTTGTTGTAGGAAAGCTCCTTGCCCTGAATAGGCTCGGCACCCGCAAGGCCCGGTTTGAACGGGTCGGCATGCACCCATGATTTCTGGTGCGGGTTTTCGCCGTAGCGCAGCTGCCGGCCGGAGCGCACGGGGATGGCGAGCGTGCGCTGCTCCTCCCCCAGTTTTTCTTCCATCTTGGCGGCAATCAGCCCGTCATATTCCGCTGTGTGACGAAAGGCCTCAAGCGCAAGTCGCGCGCGGGTTTCCGCCCGCACGGCGCCGCCGGTTTCATTGAGGTCGCGAATGACCATGCCGTATTGCGCAGGATTAGTAACAACGGCGACCGATTCATAGTTCTTTGCCGCCGCGCGTATCATGGTCGGCCCGCCGACATCGATATTCTCGATGATTTCTGCCCAGTCGGTGGTTTTTTTCGCGACCGCCTCAAACGGGTACAGATTGCAAATGACAAGATCAATCGGCTGGATTTTCAGATCCGCCGCCTGCTTCAGGTCTTCCGCATGGGCGCGGCGAAACAGCAGCGCGCTTGAAATTTGGAAGCTCAAGGTCTTCATGCGGCCGCCGAAGGCTTCCGGGTTGCCGGTAATTTTTTCGACCGGCGTATAGGGGATGCCGAGATCGGCCAGGAACTTGCCCGTGCCGCCGGATGAAATAATTTCAACGCCGCGGGCGTGCAGCTTTGCCGCAATGTCCTCAAGGCCGGATTTGTCACTGACGCTGACCAGCGCGCGCTTAACCGAAACGTCGTTCATCTTTTTTTTCCTCACCCTTCATGATCCGCAGCATATTTTCAAAAATCATCGCGCCATCGCCCGGCTTGCCGCTATGCACGCCGGGTGTTTTGTAAGTCTCGCTAAACATAAAGGCTTCCGGATGCGGCATGAGCCCCAGCACGGTGCCCGTCGGGTCCGTCAGCGCAGCAATGCGGCCGTACGACCCATTGACGTCTTCGGCATAAGTCAGGGGTATAAGGCCTTGCTCTACCAGCGCATCGTAATGCTTCTTCTCTTCGCCGGCGCGGAAGGCAATGCGACCTTCGCCATGGCGTATCGGCAGCTCGATAACGGCTTTGTCGAGCCCTTGGGTCCACAGGCAAATGCTCTGCGGATCAACATTTAGCGAGACCCAGCGGTTGATGAACTGTCGGGATTCATTGGCGGCCAGCGCAAGGATACGTTCCTTCTCTTGCGGATAGGGGAGCAGGCCCAGCTTCACCAGCACTTGAAAACCGTTGCAGATGCCGATGATGGGTTTGCGGCCTTCAACCATTTTGAAAAATTTGTCGCCAAGTTTGT
>JBBQWK010000337.1:0-2488 GCA_038210695.1 Alphaproteobacteria bacterium | reverse complement strand
GGGCGCTACGCAGGGCAGGCGGCGGAATACCAGCGCGTCGTTTCCATCGGCTATCTCGCGCTGACCCATCAGGCGCGCACCAAGACGACGGAAAAAGTTTTCTGGGGCGACTGGTACAGCTATTTCCCGTGGGAAGACTGGCGCGCCGGCAAGCCCAAAGTCATCTCCGACGTCATCGAGCTTGGCCTGAAGCGCTGGGTCGCGAGCGCCGAGACCAAGGAAGAAAAAAATTATCGCCGCACGCGCGCCGACCTCTGCTTCGGCCTCGATGATATTCCGTGGGATGAAGAAAAAGTGCTGGAGCGCTACGAGCTACTGTATGAAGCGCGTCTGGTGTATGAATCAATCCGCGACAAGGGCACCAAGGTCGACTACGTTCTCGTCCCCGGCCGCTCGATGCTGTACGACCACCGCCGCATTCTGGCGACCGCTATGGGCCGCCTGCGCGGCAAATTGAAATACCGTCCCGTGGTGTTTGAACTGGTGCCGCCCGAATTCACGCTGCTCAACCTGCAAAAAACGGTTGAGGCTATTGTCGGCCATTCGCTGCACAAGCAAAACTTCCGCCGTCTGGTGGAAGGCTCCGGCATGGTGGAGGAACTCACCGGTAAAAAATCCGCCGAAGCCGGCGGCCGCCCCGCAGCGCTGTTCCGTTTCCGCAAAGACGTCGTGTTTGAACGACCCGCCCCCGGCGTAAAGCTGTCTCCGGCGATGATGTAACGGGCTTAAGCCTGTTTCCTGAAGCTCACCGTTTTTACCCGCCGCGCATTGCCGGCGCCCGTCTGCATGGCGGCGGCAATTTTTTTGGCGTCGGCGCGGGTTTCGCGGCCGCGGATTTGTTTTAAGGCGTCTTTCAGCTCCCGTGCAAAGGCATGGCTCGGCAGGCTGGCGTCGAGGGATTTTTGCACGGCGTGGTGTTGCAGGTTAACACCGCCCAGCATTTCGGCATTTCCGAAGGCGAATGCCTGCACCGCATGCATGGCGGCGTTGAGGCCTGTTTTGTCGCAGAGCACAGGGTCTGCCTTTTCCGACAGCAGCAATTTTAGCATACCCTGCAGCGCAGGGTTTTCCGCTGCCAGCATCAGCGGCGTCACGCCTTTATCGTTGGGGATATTCGGGTTCGCGCCGTAGCGCAGCAGGTCGCGCGCGAAGGGCAGCATATCGGCGTCCATTTCATTATGCATGGTGTAATGCAACGCGGTATTGCCCAGCGTGTCCTGCGCATCCACCACCGCGCCATGCCCCAGCAGTAAATCGACCGCGCGGGTTTTTTCAAGCGAGGCGTATTGCATCACCAGCGTTTTTCCATCGCGGCCCACGGCCTTTGCGTCGTCCGGTATATAATCAAGGTAGCGCTGCGCCAATTCCCATTTTTCCGCATACAAAAGCGATTCAAGCGGTGTGTAGCCGTCGCCGTTCAGCATCTGCCGCGCGGCGGGGTAGGCGGAGAATAAATCAAGCGCACGGGTCATATCGGGTTTTTCCAGCAGCGCAAATCCCTGCCGCGCCGCCCATCGGGTCATCAGGCTTTCGGCCTTGGCTGTGGCCTTTACGAATATTTTCTTCAGCGCGTTCATGGCGCCGCCGGATTTTTAAAGCGCACGGTTTTGACCTGTCGCGATTTCGCTTTGGCCGTATGAATCGCATGGCCAATTGCCGCCGTGTTCGCGATCTGCGCTGCCTTGTACTGCTTGCCGAGCGCTTCCAGCAGGGCCACGGCCGCCGCTTGTTTTTCAGTTTTCTTGGCGAGGGCGATTCTTGCGTTTTCCCCCACAGCGGCAATAAATGCGAAATCACCATCATAGGTCGCAACGCGGCGGCCGCGGTCAAGGCATTCCGCCGCAGGGTCGACAATACCGCCCGCCTGCAACAGGGGAATAGCACCTGACCAGTTGCTGGCTTCGAGCGCCAGCATAACGGGGTTTTTACCGTGAGCATCCGCCGCATAAATATCGGCGCCTTTTGCCAACAAAGTTTTTATAACGTTGTCCGGCTTTTTCTGCGCCGCGATCATCAGCGCGGTTTTGCCAAAATCATTTGTGGCTTCAAGCGGCAGGCCTTGCGCCAAAAAATAGTCAAGCACCGGCAGCGGGTTGTGCCGCATGCTGATCATCAGGGCGTTTTCGCCGGCGTCATTGACGGCATGAAGCTCGGCTCCTGCTGCTACAATCGCCGCCATCATTCCGGCGCTGCATCTGCCGGCATGGCGCGTGACTTCGTTTTCACCGCCCTCGTACATGCCGGTTGCAAAATTTTTGAATTCGGCAGCGACGCGTTGGAACACGGGCACATTGCCAGTGGCGACGATTGCTGGCAACAGCGTCCTGCCCTTGGCGTCTTCTATATAGAAGGGCGTTTTCGCTTTATGCAGCAGCTGCATCGCGTCATCAACCCGTTTTTCGTCAATGGCGCGGAAAAATTCGGCCCCCACTTTGCGGTTATTTTCAAACCCCGTGGCATACAGCACGCCGTAGGAGAAAGCATTGCG
>JBBQWK010000336.1:0-2500 GCA_038210695.1 Alphaproteobacteria bacterium | reverse complement strand
CGCCTATTCCTGGCAGCAGATGCAGAAGGATAAAAAGGCCGGCTGGTCGGGCGTGCGCAATTATCAGGCCGCCAATAACATGAAGGCGATGAAGCTGGGCGATGAATGCTTTTTCTACCACTCGAACGAGGGCAAGGAAATTGTCGGCATCGTCACCGTCTCGAAGCTGTACCACCCTGACCCGTCTGATGAGGCAGGGAAATTCGGCATGGTTGAAATGACGGCGGGCAAGCCGTTGCCGAAACCCGTGACGCTGGTGGATATTAAAGCCCATGCGAAATTGAAGGACATGGTGCTGGTCAAAAACTCCCGCCTTTCCGTCCAGCCGGTGTCGGATGCGGAATGGAAAATTATCTGCACCCTCGGCGGCCTCAAGTGACCATCGACGATATCCGGCATATGCGCGCCGTCATCCGCAATCACCGTGACCAGAGAGGCGATGACCGCTGCTGGCTGGATGATTATGCCGTATGGGCGCTGGTGAAGGGTTCTTTCCTAATGCCAACCGCGCTGCCGGACCGGGACAGCGGCGTGGATATGTGCCGCGGCTTTTATAAATTCCGCCGCGCCGATAGTGCCGATACGGCACCACCGGATGCCATTACGGACCCCGCGCTCTGGGACGCCGATCTTAATGACATGGATGATGCGCAGGTGGCCGCGGTGCTGGAAACTCTGCAAATCGCTGTACGCGCGCATCGCGATGCCGCTTGCACAAACCTGACAATCGATGACGACCGCAGACTCTACGCCGCGCTGCCGGAAAAAATGCCTGCCGATTTTCGCCTGCCCGCCGTGGATGATTTTCTGGGCGAGGGCAGGGCGCCCCATGCCGGATGCCCTTCCTTCTGGCGCAGCCACAACGATTGCGGCGTCAAAAGCCATGACCTTTCCACCTGGGGTCCATGCAAGGGGATCAGGCGTGACGTTTAAAACAAAAACCAACTGGTGCGTTTTTACTGGCGCACCGTCCTCCGGCAAAACATCGGTGCTGGAAGAACTGGCGCATCGCGGCTATGCCGTGCAGGTGGAAGTCGCGCGGGAACTCATTGAAACCGCGCTGCGGCAGGGAAAGACGCTTGTTGAAATACGCGACAAAACCCATGTGCAGGATTTGCAGCGCCGAATTGTTGCGTTAAAGCTGGCGCGTGAAAAAGGCCTGCATCCTGAAACGCTGGTCTTCAGCGATCGCGGCACACCGGACAGCATCGCCTATTACCGCCTCGCGGGGTTGGACCCCGAACCGGCGATTGATGCTTCTTTGGTTTTTGAATACCGCGCCGTATTTCTGTTCGCCCGCCTGCCGCTGATAAAGGACGATGTGCGGACGGAGGATGATGCGCAAGCTCTCGCTCTTGAACAGGCGATCATTGCCGATTACCAATCGCTCGGGTACAAGCCAATCCGCGTGCCCGTGCTGCCGATTGTTGAACGAGCTGACTTCATTTTGCAGCAGCTGGGTAATCCGAAACCGTGACGCACTGCAGCATTTTCGCTTATGTAATTCGAGCCTCCCGAATCAATCTGGACGGGAGCGCAGGGGTTGGTATTCTTTCAAGGCTCGAATTTTAGAAGCCGACTGAAGGAGATTCTTTATGACCGTCCAAGCCGCGCCGGAATATTTCCCGGTTCCCGATGCTGTCGCGAAACACGCGCTGGTCAACAAGGCGAAATACGACGCCATGTATAAAGAGTCGGTCGAAAATCCGGAAAAATTCTGGGGCGACCACGGCAGGCGCCTCGACTGGATGAGACCCTATACGCAAGTAAAGGACGTCGATTTCAAGGACAATGCCCGTATCCGCTGGTATTTTGACGGCACGCTCAACGTTGCGCACAATTGCATCGACCGTCACCTGCCCAAACGCGCCAATCAGGTCGCGCTGATCCGCGAGGGTGATGCCGCCAATGACAGCTCCACCATCACCTATGCGCAATTGAAGGATGAAGTCTGCAAACTCGCGAATGCCTTGAAGGAACGCGGCGTTAAAAAAGGCGACCGTGTCACCATTTACATGCCGATGATTCCGGAAGCGACCTATGCCATGCTGGCCTGCGCGCGCATCGGTGCCATCCATTCCGTCGTCTTCGGCGGCTTTTCGCCCAGCTCCTTGCGCGACCGCATTCTGGATTGCGAATCCAACATCATCATCACGGCGGATGAAGGTCTCCGCGGGGGTAAAAAAGTGCCGCTGAAGGCGAACGTTGAAGAGGCGTTGAAAGAATGCCCCAATGTGTCGACCGTTATCGTCTACAAGCGCACCGGCGGCCAAGTTGCCTGGAATGACAAGCGCGATGTCTGGTACCATGACATTACCGGCAAACAATCCACCGACTGCCTTTGCGCGGAAATGAACGCGGAAGACCCGCTGTTTATCCTCTACACCTCCGGCTCCACCGGCAAGCCGAAGGGTGTGCTGCACACCACCGGCGGCTATCTTGTTTTTGCGTCCATGACGCATGAAATTGTCTTCGATTACCATGACGGGGATGTGTACTG
>JBBQWK010000335.1:0-2527 GCA_038210695.1 Alphaproteobacteria bacterium | reverse complement strand
AAGCCCTGCGCGCCACCGGCGCCGAAAGCTTTGCGACCAGCGGCCTGCCGCAGCCGAAACAGGAAGGCTGGCAGTACACCAACATCCGCCCGCTGAACGGTGCCACCTTCAGCTATTCCGCCGAGCCGGTGAAATTCGATGCCGGCAAGCTGCCGGAAAAACTACTGGCAGACAGCTATCGCCTTGTGCTCGTCAACGGCCAGTACCAGCCGAAACTGTCGGACGTTCCTGCAAACGTCACGGTCATGAGCCTGATGGAAGCGGCCGACAAGAAATTCCCCAAGGCCGATGAACATCTGGTGCGCCTTGGCGACCTGAATGAAAATCCGTTTGTGGCGCTGAACTCCGCCTATGTGCGCGACGGTCTGGTGCTGTCGGTTGCGGCCCACAAGGACATCGATAAGCCGGTTGAAGTATTGTTCTACAACGCAGGCGATAACGCCGCGATTTACCCGCGTGTTCTGTACCATTTCGCCGAAAATTCAGGTGCAACGGTGCTGGAGCGGCATGTGGGGCAGGGGGCGTATCTCGCCAATTCCTATATCTCGATCGCCCAAGAATCCGCATCCCGCGCGCGTTTTTACCGCTTTCTCGATGAATCGGCCGATGCCTGGCACTTCAGCTATCTCGCCCTCCAGCAGGATAAAGCATCGACATTTGAAGGGTTTAGCCTTGCAACCGGTGCGAAATCGGCGCGCGAGGAATTCAGGCTGCAGTTGATAGGGCAGGGCATTTCGAGTAGTATTGGCGGCACATACTTAATGAAGGGACAGCAGAGCCACGATTTTACGGTGCTCGCTGACCATTTTGAGCCGGACGGATTGTCCGTGCAGCATTTTAAAGGAGTTATTGATGATCAGGCTCGTGCAATTTTCCAAGGGAAAATACATGTACGTCGTTCTGCACAGAAAACAGATGGATACCAGTCTCATCATGCGTTACTGCTATCCGACCGTGCAGAAGCAAGCGCAAAACCGGAACTAGAGATTTACGCAGACGACGTTAAGTGCAGCCACGGCGCCACCGCCGGGCAGATGGATGCGGAAGCGTTGTTTTACTTGCGCAGCCGCGGCATTCCCGAAGCGGAAGCCAAATCACTGATCATTGAATCCTTCCTCGCCGAAAATATTCAAAAAGTAGCTAACACCGACGTGCGTGAAATTTATCGCGCGCGCATTTCCACATGGCTGCTGGAGCGCGGGGCATGATGGCACAGCAAAAACAATTCGGCGTGAAGGCGGATTTTCCGGCGCTGGCGCAGCAGGTCAATGGCCGCATCGTGTCCTACCTCGACAGCGCGGCATCGGCGCAAAAGCCGCAAGTTGTTATCGATGCGATGAACCATGTGCTGACGACGCATTACGCCAATGTGCATCGCGGCGTTTATTCCTTCAGCGCCGAAACATCCACCGCCTTCGAAGCCGCGCGCGAAAAAGTCGCCAAGTTCCTGAACGCCGCATCGGAGCGCGAGATTGTTTTCACCCGCAACACCACCGAAGCCATCAACCTTATCGCCGCAACATGGGGCCGCAAGTTCCTGCAGGCGGGCGATGAAGTGTTGCTGACGGAACTGGAACACCACGCCAATATCGTGCCGTGGCATATGCTGGCGCAGGAAAAAGGCGTTGTGCTGAAGGTCGTGCCGATACTGCCGACCGGCGCGCTGGATATGGCCGCCTTCGATAAGCTGCTGACGAAGAAAACAAAGCTCGTCGCCTTCACGCAAATGTCGAACGCCCTCGGCACCATTACGCCCGCGGCGGAGATTATCGCCAAGGCGAAGGCTGTCGGCGCGGTGACGCTGCTGGATGGCTCGCAAGGCATTGTCCACCTCGGCGCGGATGTGCAGAAGCTGGGCTGCGATTTCTACGTTTTCACCGGTCACAAGCTGTACGGCCCGACCGGCATCGGCGTACTGTATGGGCGCGAGGAACTTTTGAATGCCATGCCCCCCTATCAAGGCGGCGGCGAGATGATTGATCAGGTCAGCTTTGACGCCATCACCTATAAAGAAGCGCCCTATCGCTTTGAAGCCGGCACGCCCGCGATTGTGGAAGCGATCGGCCTTGGCGCGGCGATTGATTATGTCTGCAGCCTCGATTACGCCAGCCATCTGGCGCAGGAGCGCTTCCTTCTGGCGGAGGCGGGAAAGCGCCTCTCGGCAATTGAAGATGTGCGTATTTTCTCCAACGCGCCGGAGCGCGCGGCAATATTGTCCTTTGCCATCGGCAAGGTGCATCCGCATGATGTGGCGACTATTTTTGACCAGCTGGGGCTCTGCGTCCGCGCCGGTCACCACTGCGCCCAGCCGCTGATGAAGTGCCTTGGCGTCACAGCCACTGTACGCGCGTCATTTGCGATCTATAATACCATGGACGACGTCGAGCGCCTTGCCGAGGGCGTCCAGAAAGTGAAGAAGCTGTTCAAATGATGAAACAGGTCGCCAACGAAGAAATGATCCGCAACGCCGTCGGGGACGAGGAGGTGGAGCGCATGCTTGTGCCGCCTTTTACCACGGCGTCAAACA
>JBBQWK010000334.1:0-2527 GCA_038210695.1 Alphaproteobacteria bacterium | reverse complement strand
ACCTGAGTTTAGTAACCGCGCGGGCCGAACTGCTGAAGGATGGCTTGCGGCGATCTGCCGACAGCGCCTGCATTGTCGAGAATCTCGGCCAGCACCTGACCTGCGGGCGTGTTCTGTTCGACGGCGGCAGCCAACTGTTTGGGGCTGTATTCCGTGCTGCCGATGGTGAAGACACCGCTGTTGGGCGAAGAATGGTTGGCGGCCCAGGTGCGCAGCGTATCGGTAAACTTGGCAGTCAGGGTGTTCTTGTCATTGGTCATGGCAAAGCTCCTTCTAACGGTCGGCGCGATAAGCGCGGGAAATGTTGTGTTACTCTTATACCCCAAATTATTTTATTCTGTCAAATATTATCTCTTTTCCGCAATTATTATATCAAAGCAAAAAACAAGCCGCTTTCTTTCCGAAACACAGTTATCCACAAGCAAATCATCACCTTAAGCCGCCGCCACAGTACCTGCAATTGCTTGATGTTTAATGCTTTCTTAAGATTTGTCTTGAAATTTTATGACATTTAATGTAATGTCTCTTTTACGTGACGAAACTCCGTCAGATACAGGATTATTCTGTAAAATAATTTTCCGGCTCGCAGAATATCATTTCTTTAGAGAGGCATCGACATAATGGCAAAGATTACCAAAGCGAAAGCGAAACCTGCTGCTAAAAAGGTAACGACGACCCAGAAGCCCGCTGCGACAAAGAAAGCCGCCCCGGCCCAGAAATCAATCAAGGCACCGGTTGTAAAAGCCGCCGCCCCCGCCAAGACGCCCGCGACCGCCGTAAAGGTCACGATGAAGGGCAAGACCGCCATGAAGGTCGCCCCGCCCGCGTTGAAAGCGAAAGCCCCCGTTTCCCAGATGCTGCCGTCCAAGCCGAAGGCTGTTGAGGCCGTTGCCCCCGTGGCAGCGCCCGTCGCCATCGTGCCGAAGAAACCCGAGAAACTGGACTTCGGTCCCGGTGACTTCGTTGTTTATCCGGCGCATGGCGTTGGCCTTGTCGAAGGTGTCGAAACGACGACCATCGGCGGCATGGAAATCACCCTTTACACCATCTGCTTCGAAAAAGACCGCATGCGCCTGAAGCTGCCGGTTTCCAAAGTGAAATCGTCGGGCCTCCGCAAGCTGTCCTCCAAGGACCGCCTGAAGGACGCGCTTGCGACCCTGCAGGGCCGCAGCCAGACCCGCCGCGTCATGTGGTCCCGCCGCGCGCAGGAATACGAAGCAAAAATCAACTCCGGCGACCCCGTTGCCATCGCTGAAGTCCTGCGCGACCTGCGCAAGGACACCGATGAATCCGAGCAGTCGTATTCCGAACGCCAGATTTACCAGGCCGCTCTCGAGCGTCTCGCCCGCGAAGTCGCCGCGATCGAGAAAATCGACGAGAAGAAAGCCGCTGAAAAGCTGGAAGCCGTTCTTTCGAACGTCGCTTAACTAATCCAAAATCAATGCGGCCCCTTGCAAAAGGGGCCGCTTTTCTTTTGTGCGGCAGACCTGCTGAGATTATTGCCGGCATTGACAGCCGACCCGATTTCCCTAAAATGTCCCCTCATTTCAGGAAACGGGATTGCCACGATGTCATTCGGCAAAAAGCTGAGCCGCATTTTTAACCGCACGGTCACGCATGGCGCGTTCATCGCCGCCAGCCTTGTTGCCAGCGGCTCCGCAGGTTATGAAGTCGCAAATTACATGGACGGCGTGCCGAGCCCTACGCCCATCGTCGCCACCGTTTCCGCGCATCAGGCGGCGTTGGATAAACTAACGCGCATGAGCGACGATATTATCAGCAACGAAGGCAAGATCCAGTTTGCGGCCTCCGCTCTCGAACATGCCAAGGCGAATATCGGCACCAATGGCGGTAAAATTTCGGAGCAACTGGCCGATGTGCAGGCCGGCTTCGCGCAAAACGGAATGGCGCAACAAGTGCAGATGACGCGCATCGCCGATTTCCGCCGCGAGATCCTGTTCAACCCCGCTATCTCGGAGCAAGAGGCGAAAGACTCCTACGATGCGCTTTGGTACAAGTCAAACAGCGCGGAGCTGCGCAATTTTTTCTCGCCCTTTGAAGACGCCCTCGCCTACCGCGATGAAACAATCGCCGCTTTGAAACTGCCGCATGATCCCGCCGCTGTGACGTTCAAGGATGCGGAACGTGTGACGATTGCCGCGCGTGCGGCCGATGACGCCTCCGACAGCGCGGAATGGAAAGCCGGCGTTGCCACCGGCATCGGCTCCCTCGCTGGGCTGTTCGGCCTCTCCTTCCTCGGCGGCGTCCGCAAACGCCGTGAAGAGGAAGAACCCCGCCCGCAGCAGCGCACGCAGGACGCGAAAAATACAATCAGTATTGTGCTGAAAAACAATCTCTAGTTCTTAACCCGGCTTGAATTTTACCGCTTTGCGCGCAACTGGTTTTTTGTTGCCGGTTTTGAAAACGCCCATCGTGTCCCGCCATGCGTTTTTGCGCCTTAGTATTTCTGCCTCGAGAAGGCGGGTTGCGCTGATGGCGTTTTTCTCGCGGGCGAAGGAGAGAGCGT
>JBBQWK010000333.1:0-2531 GCA_038210695.1 Alphaproteobacteria bacterium | reverse complement strand
CCTCTACACCCTGAAAGACGATGTCGCAAAGCGCGGCCTTGCCAGCCTGCTGTCGGGCGAGCAGGACGGCAATGACGCCTATCTGCAAGTCAACGCAGGGGCAGGGGGGACGGAGGCGCAGGACTGGGCCTCTATCATCTTCCGCATGTATATGCGCTTCGCCGAACAGCGCGGCTATAAAATCGCCCTGATGGACAAGCAGGACGGGGAGGTCGCAGGACTTAAATCCGCGATTATCGAAATTACCGGCGAAAACGCCTATGGCTGGCTGAAGTCGGAAACGGGCGTCCACCGCCTTGTCCGCATTTCGCCGTATGATTCAAACGCCCGCCGGCATACCAGTTTCTGCTCCGTTGCCGTGACGCCCGTGGTGGATGACGACATCGACATCAAGATTGAAGACAAAGACCTGCGGGTGGATACCTACCGCTCCGGCGGCGCGGGCGGCCAGCACGTCAACAAAACCGATTCCGCCGTGCGCCTGACGCACATGCCGACCGGCATCGTTGTCGCCTGCCAGAACGAGCGCTCCCAGCACAAGAACAAGGCCGCAGCGATGAAGATGCTGAAGGCCAAGCTGTACGAGCGCGAAGTACAGATGCGCGATGCGGAGAAGCAGGCGCGCGAAGACCTGAAGACCGACATCGGCTTCGGCCACCAGATCCGCTCTTATGTCCTGCACCCCTACCAGATGGTCAAGGACCTGCGCACCGGACACCAGACATCCGACAGCCAGGGCGTGCTGGATGGCGGGTTGGAGGAATTCCTGCAAGCGTCGCTGGCGCATAAGCTGACAGCCGAAAAAGCGGGCGACTCCAAGGGCGTTTCCTACGAGGATATCGACTAGCTTTTTCCGTCAGGGAACCGAACGGCCTGTTCATGCATAAGTACCCCCGAACAACGAAAGGGAGAAATATCATGAAAGGCATTGTTTTGTGGCTGTGTGGTCTACCGATCCCCGTCATCATCCTGCTCTACATGTTCCACGTTATTAACTAACGTTGAGCTGCCGGCAGGCTATTTCCCGAGTGACTATTTTCGGGCGCGGAAGGTTTTAAGCGGCTTCATTGCTGTTCTAAGACCTGTATGGAAGATAGCAATATCATCCTTTTCCGCCTGTGCGATCATCGAGCCGATACTGTTATATCCGCGTTGACGGGCCATGGATTCTGCATTCATGCCGTTGTCTTCACGGAATGACGTATCGGCTCGAAACTTTAGCAGCAATTCCACCGTACCCGGTTTCCCGTTCCATGCCGCATGCATCAGCGCCGACCACCCGCGATGATGCCGCGCGTTCACATCTGCCCCGTGGTTGAGGAGTAACTCGGCTGCGGCTGTCTGGCCGTGTTCGGCGGCCACGATCAGCGCACGCGATTGCAGTCCAAAAGGCAAATCACCCGTTTTCACAGGATTAGGCCAGTTCACGGCATCCGGATGCGCCCGCAGGATTTCGGCCAGCACCGCGACTTCGCCGTTTTTGGCGGCGTCGAAGAGCAGGTCTTGCGTCACAGCGGGGGGCGCTGCAAGGGTGTTGAAAGCGGTTTTTGCCATCTGCAAAAGCTACACGAGAGTAGGCGTCCCGAACAGAAAATTTTCATAACTTAAGGATTTCAAGACCTTAGGATTTCAAAAAACTTCTGGTAAAAGGCTTCGAGACTCTTATTATAGTGCAACAAAATTAACACATTGATTTTATGTCCCGATTCCCCCTCGTGAGGTTCAAAATGCGCCGTCTGAATATGATCGCTTTGGCTAGCGTCTCGCTGGTTACACTCGTCACCGTTGCAACCGCGTCACAGGCCATCACGCCGCAGAACTTCGGCACGCTCAAACAACAGGACAAATGGAAAGTCGGCATTGTCGACCCTGAAGGCCAGTCCTTCTGCGCCATGGTCAACAAATTCGACAAAAACGTCGGCCTCGCCTTCGCGATGAGCCCGGAAGGTTACGGCTCCGTCGCCATCGACATCCTCGACAAATCATTCACGCCCGGCGACATCTACCAGGTCACGCTGAAGGCAGAGGGCCTGAAAGCCGGCACTTTCCCCGGTAAAGCCACCTCCGACCGCTCCGTCGTCGTCCAGATCGGCCAGAACAAGCCTTTCTATGACGCGCTGAAATCAAACGCCTCGCTTTCCGTCGGCATGCCGGCGGTGGACGTCGCCTTTGCCCTGAACCAGTTCGGCAAATCCTACACCTCCCTTATCGAATGCTCGCAGACGCTGACCACCAACGGCCAGAACGCCCTCGGCGGCCCTAACGCAATGCCGGCCGTGAAGGTCAAGGAAGTCCAGCAGACGGAACTTGCGCCGCTCGACCGCGAACTGCAGAAAATTTCCGGCACGGAAACGGCCGATAACAGCGCCAAACCCGTGACCGACAAATCCGCCAGCTTCGATAACGCCGAAGCCGCGCTCGATTCCAAATCCGATGCGAAAACCGCAGAAGCGCCCGCCGCGACTGTGAAAACCGCTGCCGTTGATATTCCGACGCCGCCGAAAGCGGACATCGAATGGAGCGATGCGAAA
>JBBQWK010000332.1:0-2564 GCA_038210695.1 Alphaproteobacteria bacterium | reverse complement strand
GTCGCCGCCGCAGGAACCTGTGAACGCGGAACATTTTGCATCCTACCTCCGCGCGCATCCGCAAGGCGCCGGCAACCGCCTGCATTCAACGCTGGATGCGGGGCTGCAGGGCAGGGTGCAAAAAATCCTTGATGACCGCGTGCGGCAGCTGGCGAAGCGCAACCTGCATAATGCCGCAGCCCTCGTCGTCGACCATACCACCGGCGATGTGCTGGCATGGGTCGTGGCTGGCGCTGGCAACGCAGATGCGCCGGGGCATAACATTGACGCCGTGACTGTGCCGCGCCAGCCGGGATCATCGCAAAAACCCTTGCTCTACGGTCTCGCGCTTGACAGCGGCTGGACGCCCGCGACAATGATTGACGATGCGCCCTTGTCCGAAGCGATCGGCACCGGTCTCCACAACTTCCGTAACTACAGCAACATGTACTATGGCCGCATTCCGCTGCGCGACGCGCTGGCGAATTCCCTCAACATTCCCGCGCTGCTCACCATCAACCACGTAGGGGCGGATAAATACCTTGATGCTTTGCATCGCATGGGTTTTGCCAGCCTTGACCGCGGCGTCGAAATTTATGACGAAGGTCTCGCGCTCGGCAACGGCGAAGTCACGCTGCTGGAAATGGTTGGCGGTTTTACCGCGCTTGCCAATCGTGGCGTGCAGCGCCCGCTGCGTTTCCTGCAGGATGATTCAGGCCTGCGCGAAGGCGCGCGGATTTATTCACCGGAATCCGCATCGCTCATCGGCAATATATTGTCCGACCCCTGGGCGCGGCGGCTGGAATTCGGCGACAACAGCGTGCTGAACCTGCCGGTGCAGACCGCCGCCAAAACCGGCACCTCCACCGATTACCGCGATGCCTGGGTCATGGGCTATAACCACAAATACCTTGTCGGCATCTGGATGGGCAATCTTGACCGCCAGCCGATGGACGGCGTCACGGGCTCGACCGGCCCCGCGCTTGCCTTCCGCAGTATTTTCAACGAACTCAACCGCAACACGGAATCCGCGCCGCTGTGGCGCTCGAAAAACCTCGTGCAGAAAGACGTCTGCATCGAAACGCCGCATGATGCCAGCCGTTGCTATATGCGCTCCGAACTTTTTGCCCGCGGCACCGCGCCGGATGCAACTGCTGTGGCCACGCCGCAAAAAGGCTATGAAATTATCCGCCCCACAGACGGGCTGCAAATGGCGATTGACCCGCGCATCCCGCAGGACAAGCAAAAACTGCAATTCACCCTGCGCGGGTTGACGGCGTCGCAGCAGGTGGACTGGATATTGAACGGTGAAAGCGTCGCGACCTCGGGCGATAAATACTTGTGGCAGCTGGCGCGCGGCAAATATACACTGCAGGCACGGGTGAAGGACGGCGACAAAACCGTCTATAACTCGCCCGAAATTTCCTACCTTGTGAAATAGGCGCATCTTGGATTCTGACTTCGAATTTTTCATCAAGGGTATTGCCATCGGTTTCGCCATCGCGGCGCCGGTGGGGCCGATCGGCATTTTGTGCATCCGCCGCACGCTGCTGAACGGCATGTCGTCCGGCCTTGCCTCCGGCACGGGGGCGGCGCTGGCAGATAGTTTTTACGGCGCGGTCGCGGCCTTCGGCCTTACCGCCATTGCCGAATTCATGCGGCAGTACACGACCGCCATCCAGCTTATCGGCGGCATCTTCCTGCTGTACCTCTCCATCCAGACGCTGCTGAAAAAGCCCTATACGGCGAATGAAATTACAGAAGCCAAAAAGCACGTGCATACGCCGCGCGAAATTGTGGAGGATTTTACCTCCACCTTCCTGCTGACGCTGACCAACCCCGCGACCATTATTTCCTTCGTCGCCATTTTCGCCGGCCTCGGCATGGTGACGTCGGAATCGCATATGGATTACATGCTGGCGGGGGCCATGGTGGCGGGGGTGTTTCTCGGCTCCCTCGTCTGGTGGTGCATTTTGTCCGCCGGCATCGGCCTTGTGCGCCACCGGCTGGACCATAAGGCGCTTCGTTTCGCCAACGTCGTTTCGGCCTTTATTATCGGCGGTTTTGGCGCGGTGGTGCTGGCGCATCTGCTGGTGACTCACTTCCCCTCATAAGCGTTTGCTGCGGCGCAGCACGGCTATTTGCCGTTTTAGGGGAATTCTTGCCTGACGGGCTGTTCCATGACAAAATCGTCGCTTATTTAAATATGAGGTCGCATTTCGACCGATCAGGGCCCCACACATGAAAAAGAACCGCACCAACAATCCGTCGCATATCGTCCTTACCTCGCACCCGCCCAAGGACGGCAAAATCCCCAAAATCCACTGGGGCGCGTCGACGCTGGAAGAACGCGGACCGCTGATTGCGAGCATGGCCGACCATGCGGCATCCAACGTGATTGGCGCCTATGCCGGTGCATATTCCATCTATCGCGCGGTCGCGGTTGCCATTGGCGCGCTTGACCCGCTGCATGTGCCGGACCTGACCAACACGCGCCCCGCCGAACCTATCGGCCCGTACCCGCAATGGACTCAAGCGGATAAAATCGTCTCGCTCGACCCCTGGGGTCATATGGCGGGCGATGC
>JBBQWK010000331.1:0-2593 GCA_038210695.1 Alphaproteobacteria bacterium | reverse complement strand
AAGGAACAAAAATATATCTGGAGCTATAACGCCGTCAGCGGCAAGCGCGTCAACCTCGAGTGCTCCAACTGGGGGAATGATGTCGTGACCGTATCAGGGCCGGACCCTGCGGCCCTCGCAGCCCTGTCGCGTGATGATATTCTCAGCGGCGTCGTGGCGAATTCATCGGATGATGCCAAGCGCTATGCCGGTAATTACGTCGATAACGCCAATAAAGAACGTGTCGATGAAACCACCACCCCCGGCATTTACCGCGAGTTGCGCGGGCCCTTCAATTTCATGGCGGTGAAGCAGCGCATGCAGCTTTATTCAGGCTCCAGCTTCGTCATTGCCGAACCCGGCGATCGTATTTTTGCGGAGAAAGACACCTCCACGCCCCGGGTTATCAGAGCCGATAAGCATCACCTGATGAAACCCTACCGCAAGCCCGAGGGTGGCACGGTCAAGTTCAAACCGAAACCCTGATTATTCTAGCGCGCTGTCGCACTTGAAGAATGCCGCAACGCGGCTTGCAATGCGGCGATGCCCGTCGCCGTTCGGGTGCAGCCCATCGCAGAGCAGGGTTTTATGGTCGAGCAGCGCCCAGTCCTTCCAGATATCCACAAAAAACAATTCTTCTTCCGCCGCCATTTTTTCGATGATGGTATTGAAAACCCTGACGCGGTCGGTGCGGTATGCTTTTGCCGTGTTCCACGGCAGCGGATCGGTTTTTTGCTGTTCGATAGGGTTAAGGCCCACGAGGGCAATTTTACGCGTAAACTTGCGCGCGGCGCCAATGAGCAGGCCAAGGTTGCGCCCGAATTCCTCCGGCGTAGAAAACGGCGTGTTCTCCGGCATCATCATATGCGTGTCATTCATGCCGATGGCGATGACGATGAATGTCTCCGCCGCTTTGTTGAAGCGTGCGCCGACTTCCGTGTCCAGCCGCCGCAAAAGGTCCTGCGAGGTGTTGCCGGTAATGCCAAGATTATAAACGCGCGACTTCACGCCCTTTCCTTGAACATAGGCCTGGTCGAGTGGCGCGCGCAGGCGCTGTACCCAGCCGCCCTGCTCGTCCCATTCGCCATAGGTGATGCTGTCACCGAGGAAAAAAATGTCGCGCATAGTCATAATTGAATTACCAACCGTCTCCATATGCCCTTAACCGCAAAATCGTAACCGAGGCGACGCTGTTTAACCACCTGAAAGAATTCAAAGTATTGAATGCGGCGCAGCAGCATGGCCAAGACATGCGCCTTGAACAAAGCGTCTTCAGGGGTTAATCTGCCAAGTACATATAAACACTAGGAAAAAACCATGGCCGATCCGAAACCCGACACCGCCACGCCCGTCATGAAAACGATTTCGCGCGAAGTCGCCTTTGATGGCTATCACCGTCTTGAAGTCTTCCGCGTCGTGCCGCGCAGCCTGAAGCACGGCGGCTGGTCGGAAGAAATGGAACGGGAGATCTGGTTCGGCAAAAAAATCGCCTCCGTCATGATGTATATCCCGGAGACGGACGAGCTGCTGCTCAACCAGCAGTTCCGCCTTGGCGCTTATCTGGCGGGCGCGGAAGACCCCTTCCTGTTTGAAACCGCTGCCGGCGCTGTTGATGACGGCGAAACGGTTGAACAGGCCGCCTTGCGCGAAGCCTTTGAAGAAACCGGCTGCGAAGTGACCGAGCTTGAATATTTCGGCAAGGTCTATTCCAGCCCCGGGTGCATGGCGGAGGAATATCATATGTTCATTGGCCGCATCGAAAAGGCCGAAGCCGGCATTTACGGCCATTTGCATGAGGGCGAAGAAATTAAAACCCACCTGCTGCCCGTAAAACATGTGCTGAAAATGCTGGATGACGGGCTGATCACCAACGTCACCACCGCCCTCGGCCTCAACTGGTTTGCGCGCAATCACGACCGGTTGCGCAAGAAGTGGCTGGACGTATGAGCGCGCTGATTTCACCGGAAGAACTGCTACCGAAGCTAGGCAGCGTGAAGCTTATTGACGCCAGCTACGGCCTGCCGCCGAGCAACGCCCGCATCGGCAACGCGGTGGATTTTGATATTGACGACATCGCGGACCCCGACGCGCCTTTCGCGCATACGCTGCCAGAACCCGCGCTTTTTGCCGCAAGGGTTTCGGAGCTTGGCATTTCAAATGCCGACTATGTTGTTGTCTATGACCGCATGGGCATGGCCATGGCGGCGTCCCGCGTCTGGTGGATGTTCCGCATTTTCGGGCACGATAATGTGCAGGTACTGGATGGCGGGCTGCCCGCCTGGATCCGCGCGGGCCTGCCGCTGCAAATGAAAACCGAAGTGCCGCCGGTGGCGGGAAATTTCACCGCCGGTTTCCGCCCCGAACTGCACAAAAAAACGGCTGACATTCTCGCCAATCTGCAGGCCGGTGATTTTACCGTGCTCGATGCGCGGGATGCGAAACGCTATAGCGGCGAAATGCCGGAGCCGCGCCCCGGCGTTGAAAGCGGCCACATTCCCGGCGCGCTCAACACACCCTTCCAAAGCCTGATTGACCCCGCCACTGGCCGCATGAAAACGGCGGCGGCCTTAAAGGCAGAACTTGGCGCGGTTGATACTGCAAAGCCTGTCGCTAT
>JBBQWK010000330.1:0-2655 GCA_038210695.1 Alphaproteobacteria bacterium | reverse complement strand
AGATGCGGTCGATGACAGCGCGCCATAAAAAATATCGCCGCGCTCGCGCAGTGCAGCCTGGCTTTCGGCCCGCTCCATCGCTTTGGCTTTTTGCGCCTCGGCGGGTTGAGTGGCGCAGGTCAGTGTCAGGGCAAGAAAAGCAAGAATGATCAGCCGGTTCATGATTTAGTCTCCTCGCGGGCCGAGTGTAGCCAACAAGCACACTGCGCACAAGGCAATGCTGCGCTGCAGGCAGCTATTATGGCTAATTTCAAGATGCGTCAGCGATGCCGAGGAATTCCTCGGGCTTGAGGCTCGCGCCGCCGACCAGCACACCGTCAACGTTCGGCGTCGACAGCACTTCTTTCGCGTTGCTCTGCTTCACGGAACCGCCGTAGAGCAATTTCAGCTTGCCCACTTTATCGCGGATCAGCGCATGCATATTCTTGATGTCGTCCGCGGAAGCGACCTTGCCCGTGCCAATCGCCCAGACGGGTTCATAGGCGACGACTGTATTTTCGGCGGTCGCGCCTTCCGGCAGCGAGCCTGCAAGCTGGCCGGCGACAACAGTATCGTGCTTGCCGGCGGTGCGTTCTTCATCTGTCTCGCCAACGCAGACGATGGCGATAAGGCCTGCTGCATGGGCGGCTTTCGCCTTGGCCATGACTTCGGCGCTGGTTTCTTTATGGTGCTGGCGGCGCTCCGAATGGCCGAGAATAACGTAGCTGCAGCCAAGGTCCTTCAGCATCTGCGCTGAAATGTCACCTGTATAAGCGCCGGAAGACGCGGCATGGCAATCCTGCCCGCCCCAGCCCAAGGTAGAGCTGCCCGGTTGATCCGTGAGGAAGCCGAGGAGCGTAAAGGGTGGACATAATACCATCTCGAACGCTGCGCTTTTGCGCGACTTCACGCCATCGATGAGCGCGGTCGTGCGATCCTCGGCGTCGGACATCAGCCCGTTCATTTTCCAGTTGCCTACGATCAGCTTGGCGGCGGTCATCTTGGGTCACCTTAAGTTTTATGGCCTTTAACGCTTGACATTCTGGCGAAAAAATTGTGGATTATCAAGGCATTTTAAACGCTCCAGAGGAATAAATCACAATGCTTAGCATGATGCGGTCCGGCACCCAGTCGATTGTCTTGAAACTTGTGCTGTTCGGGCTGCTGCTTCTGGCCACCGTTGGCCTCGCCCTGATGGACTATCAGGGCATGTTCCGCAAAGCAACCCACTCCAACAAGGTGGCGGACAGCAAATGCGCCACCATCACCACAGTTGAATTCGACCACCTGCTGCAAGGCGCGCTTCGCCGCCAGCACATGAAACAGGACGAAGCCTACCGCACCGGCTACCCCGAAATTTTCCTGCAGCAGGAAATGAACAGCCGCATCCTGACCTGCGCGGTGCGCGACCTCGGGCTGTATGTAGATGACCAGACCGCCGCCAAAGAACTGAAGAAAATGCTCGAAGGTTTCACCAAACAGGGCTTGAGCGAAAAGGAAGCATTGCAGCGCTTCCTCTACAGCCTTGGCATCAGCGAAGGCCAGCTGGTCGAAAGCCTGAAAGCACAGATCGGCGTTGAAATGCTGATGCAGGCCCTTTCCGCCGGTGCCACCGCGCCGCAGCAGATGGTGGAAGACGCAACCAAATACCGCTATGAATCCCGCCGCGCGGAGTTCATTACCCTCACCGCGGACGATGCAAAAAAAGCGCCGTCGGACCAAGACCTGAACAAATATTATAAAACCATTTCCGACCGCTTCATGGTGCCTGAAACCCGCAATCTTGCTGTGCTTGTCATTGACCACAAAGCCATGGGCGGCCAGAAGGAAGTAACGCCGGAGATGCTGAAGGACTGGTACAACACGCACCAGAACGAATATGCAACCGTGGAAAAACGCGTCATCTCGCAGGCCGTCGCGCAGGATGAACCCTCCGCCAAAATCATTTATGACCAGGCCTCGAAATCGAAAGATCTGAAAACCGCTGCCAAAAACGGCGCGACTTATATTAAATCGGCGGAATATGCTGCCGGCGATATCGCGGTTGAAATCGCCGACAAAACCTTTGCCGGCAAAGAAGGCGATGTGCTTGAGCCGATCAAGACTCCGCTCGGCTGGGTGATCGTCCATATCGAAAAAGTGAAACCCGCCGCAACCTCCCCGTTTGAAACCGTGAAGGCGCAGGTCGAAAAAGACGTTGCCGCCAGCAGCGATGATTCCGACGCACTTTACGCAAAGGCGAACGAGATTGACGACATGGTCGCCAGCGGCAAGTCGCTGTCGGAAATTGGCCGGACGCTCGGCCTGCATGAACATCTGCTTGATCATGTCGACTCTAAAGGCAACGGCATCAGCGGTGCAAAGCCCGATACTGCCGGCATTCCCGAACCTGACAAGGCGCTTGCCAGCGGCTTTACGCTGCAAAAAGGCGGCGTCAGCCAGCTGATCGAAACGCAAAGCGGCGAATTCATGCTCGTTGAAAACCGCGATGTTTTCCCGGCCGCCGAACAGCCGCTCGAAAAAGTCAAAGCCGATGTGCTGAAGGCCTGGGACAAGGAACAGGCCTCCACCGCCCTCGACCATCAGGCCGCGAAAGCCATGGAGCGCCTGAAAATGGGTGAATCCTTTGATACCGTCGCCGCCAGCATGAACAAAAAGGTCGAACGCACGGAAATG
>JBBQWK010000329.1:0-2669 GCA_038210695.1 Alphaproteobacteria bacterium | reverse complement strand
TTATAGCCGCGGCGCGCGCGGCTTCTGGATCGAAAAAGGCCAGATCACCTATCCCGTCGCCGAAATGACCATTGCCGGCAATATTGTCGAGATGTGGCAGGGCATGGTTGCCGCCAACGATCTCGAATTCAAATACGGCATCGATGCGCCGACTATCCGTCTGCAACGCATGATGGTTGCGGGTAATTAATTGGCAGCGCCGGTCTACAGCCTTGTCTATGATGTCTCGCAGCTGAACGTTGTGGGGCTTTGCCTGCCGCTGTTCGGGCTTTACTGCATTCGTCAGGCCTTCAACCCGCGCAACCCTACCGCGCAGATGTTCATGCTCGGTAGTCCTGCGAAAAAGATGGCCTTTTCCCTTGTCTTCGCCATTTTCTCCTTCTGCCTTGTGGTCTACACAACGCCAGTCGCCTTCCGCAATGTACAGACGTATATGTCGGTCAAGGGCGCGGAAGACGGCGGTACGCTGCCCACCGTCACCGGTACGGCCAGCAAGGTCGACGGGCAGGGGTTTTGCGTGGAAGACATCTGTCTTGGCTATGAAGGCAGCATTGCCAGCCTGAAAGACGGCGCTTTTGTGCGGGCGCAATACCTTGGCAAGCAGCTCATCCGCCTTGAAACGGCCGCGCCAGCGGAATAGCTATCACGTTTTGTGTTTCAAGCGTATGCTCACGACTTGAACCAGTTCATCACCATATATGATTTCTTCGACGTCGGGTTCGCCTGGCTGCCTTTTCTCACCGGCATTATCTTCCTCATCATCATCTGCGGCCTTTACTACAAGCGCGAAAATATCATGACCGCGCGGTCGCCGCGGACGCGTGTTGTTCTTTGCGCCCTCTATCTTATCGCGGACCTGACATGGATGGGTGTTTGCGTCTGGAAAACGACGGTGGAGTATAAAGAAGTCACCACGGCGATTGATAACGGCACCATTAAAACCAGCGAAGGCCGCGTCAGCGACTTCGTGCCGCTGTTCCAGATGGGCAGCGCCTGGGAAACATTCTGCATTCCAGATGCCTGCTTCCATTATTCCGATCTGGTGCCCACCGCCGGCTACCACGAAGCCGTGCGTCACGGCGGCCAGCTGCACAACGGCGCTTATGTCCGCGTGACCTATGCAGGCAATATCATCGCAAGGTTGGAATTATTGACCGAGCCGAATACGCCGCCCTAAAGCCTAGCGGACTTGCGCACGCACTTCGCTGCGCGGCCGGAAGGGAATGACAACGCCGAAGCTTTCGCGGCGGATTTCTTTTTGCGCGGCAAACAGCGCGCGGAATTTCGGCGCATCGTCGATCATCGGTTCCGCGACCGGCTCCAGAATATCCTGCTTGTTGAAAACCTGCTCCACCATGCGGATGGAAATATCCAAGGCCCGCGCATGGAAGACAGAAAGGCCCAGTTCAATCACGCCTTTTTGCGGGTTGTTGTAATCGTCGCCATCGAGGGAGATTTTATTGATGCGGTAATGCCCCGCCCGCGCCGTGCGCTCCGCATATAAATAGAAGCTCTCGGTATAAACGGGGTGCGTGTCGCCCGCATCGTCGGTAAAGTTTTCCTTGATGTTCTTCATCTCGGCTCTCAGGCGCTCGCCGCCGGCTTCAAGACGAATCTCGGCGCAGCCGTTCAGGGCATTTTTCACCTTGTCGAAGTAATGCCATTCAATGCGCCCGCGCTCCCGCACCTCAGGCGCGCCCATTTTTTGCAGCAGGTCGTTTAAGCCGTAAATCATGATGGCATCCTCTTCCTGATTCCAAGGCTAGGCCATATTGGTTGATAAAAGGTTGCGGTCATTTGCCGTAAAGCGCCAATGCGGCAAAAGTTACCCGAAGGTAACCGGTACAGGAAGGGCACAGGGGCGCAAGATTTTCAGCGGCGGGGGTTTCCGGCGGTGATTCGGGCCTATATTGGCGGCAGTCTTTTCAAACCCTATCAGGAGCCTTCCATGACCAGCATCGCCATCGTCTTCTTCAGCGGCTACGGCCACACCACCAAACAGGCGGAAGCCGTGCGGGAAGGCGCTGCCAGCGCCGGCACCGCCACGCTGTACCAGATTGACAAAGACGGCAACCTGCCCGACGGCAGCTTTGAGGCGCTCGCCAAAGCCGACGCCGTCATCTACGGCAGCCCCACCTACATGGGCGGCCCCGCCTGGCAGTTCAAAAAATTCGCCGATGCGTCATCCAAGCCCTGGTTCACGCAGGCGTGGAAAGACAAAGTTGCAGCGGGCTTCACCAACTCCGCTTCCGTCAACGGCGATAAATTTTCCACCATCGAATATTTCTTCACCCTGTCACAGCAGCACGGCCAGATCTGGGTTGGCACAGGCTTGATGCCCAACAACAAAAAAGAACATGGACCAAATGACATCAACTGGACCGCAGGCTTCGCCGGCGCCCTCGCCATTTCGCCGTCCGACGCGAGCCCTGAAGAAGCCCCCCGCAAAGGCGACCTCGAGACCGCCAAAGCCCTCGGCAAGCGCGTTGCAGAACTGGCGGCAAAATTAGCGAAGTGATTATATGGGCGCGGTGGTTGACGCCGCGCCCAGACTTCTCTGTAGTAGCACCACATCCAGCCAGCGGCCGAATTTGAAGCCGACGTCTTTCAGCGTTCCCGTTGTCTCGAAGCCGAATTTACGGTGCAGCAGGACGGAGGCGGCGTTGCTT
>JBBQWK010000328.1:0-2672 GCA_038210695.1 Alphaproteobacteria bacterium | reverse complement strand
GTGCGATTCGTTATGTCAATCGCCAAAACGGATCAAATCGGGTCTGAACGGGTGAAAAAAGTGGTTGGAGCAGGCGGGTTTTATGCTTATTCTCCACCAATGTTTAAAATGACCCCCATCCGCGCCCTTACGGTGCTGCTGCCCGTCCTCTGCCTGCTGGCACTGGCGCCGGCAGACGCGTCGGAAGATAAGGTGCCCGCCAAGCCGGTTGTTAAAACCATCACCAAGACCACTGTGACCAAAACAGTCATCAAGACCGCCGCTAAACCCGCGCCCAAAAAGCCCGATGTCAAAAAAGCGGAAGTGAAAAAGCCGGAGCCGGCGAAGGCCGTTGCCAAGGCGAAGGTGGAGCCGAAAGACCCCGCCGACAACGTGAATGCCGGCCCGCAACTGCCCGTGCCGCGCTTTGTGACGCTTGGCACCGATGAAGTCAACGTGCGCAAGGGCCCCGGCACGCGCTATCCCATCAGCATCGTCATCAAACGCGACGGGTTGCCGGTTGAAATCACCAAGGAATTCGACGTCTGGCGCCAGATCCGCGATATCGACGGCGACGGCGGCTGGGTGCACAAGCAAATGCTGTCCGGCCGCAGAGCCGTGGTTGTCAAAGGCCACACCGAAGCGCTGCATGAAGATGCCGATGATAATTCACGCCCCGTTGTCAAGCTGGAGCCCGGCGTTATCGCCACCTTGCGCACCTGCAAGGGCAGCTGGTGCAGCGTGAAGGCGCAGACCTATACGGGCTGGATTAAAAAGGCCGACATCTGGGGCGTGTACCCGGACGAGATGTTCAAGGAATAAGGCAGCATGTCCACCCCCGAACATCAGGAAAAGCTGAAGGAGGAGGCGAAAGCCATCCGCACCCGGCTTGATGCGCTGATCAAAGACACCGATATCGAGCAGCGTGTCATCCGCATGCTCTGCGTCTATGCAGGCATGATCACCGAAACGCTCATCGAATTCGAAGAGCCGGATGTGGTGATGGAGCAGGCCTTCCACCGCATTGCCGATCTGCTGCGCACCGACCCCGACGACGGGGAAGTTGTGGATGCGCTGATGCCGCCGCCGTATAAAGTCGACCACGATACAGAACTCGGCCGCCAGCTGGGTCGCGCGATTGCGAAAAAGATGCCCAAGGGCCTCGATGATATTCACGAGATTGCGATTGCGCTGATCATCGATGATTTCACCGCCTGGGAAAAACATGGCTACCCGCGCCACCGCACGCTGCGCCTGCTGATTGAAAGCGTTATCCTGTCGCTCACCTTTGAAATGGCGACACAAGATTTCTGCGACCTGCTGATCGAGGAATTCATTGCCGATGGCAATACCCCCGCGCAGGGCGTGCTGGCGCTTTCCGCCGTTGCCGGCACTTACTTCCGCGACGCCAAGGAACAGTCGGAGCTGAAGCCCGAGGCGGAAAAGGAATTCACCAACGTCATGATCCGTGAATCTTTGCGCCATGGGACGCCCGGCATGAAGGACTGGAATGTGCTGGCCGCCGCGAATGATACCGACGGCATGGATATTCCGGAATATGTGAAGCACCTCAAGCCTGAAATTGAAGAGTTTTTTGTCCTCATCGGGTTGGAAGACCCCCTTGCCAAAGCCTGCGCGGTCGCTAAATCAGTAGGGCGCATGGTTGCCGTAATCACGGTGGAAGATGTTGGACAGATACACCCAAGTATTGCAAAATCGCTGGCGAAAACAGGCATGATTCTGGGCCAGAAATATAAAGAAGAAGCGAAGGCCGAACCCGCTGTCTAACGCTAGGCGGAAACGGTTTTTAACAACCGGCATTTTAAGAGTGGCGAGGCAATAACTAATCAAAGGGGCACGCCGTGCACAACTTGAAAGTGAAAAACGCTGAAGAAATGACGCATCAACCCAAACCCAGCTACACCTACGACGATCTCATCGACTGCGCGAAGGGCACACTCTTCGGCCCCGGCAACGCCAAATTGCCGTTGCCGCCGATGCTGATGTTCGACCGCATCACCCATATCTCCGCCGAAGGCGGCGCCTATGGTAAGGGAGAACTGGTCGCCGAATTCGATGTATAGCCCGACCTCTGGTTCTTCGCCTGCCATTTCGTCGGCGACCCCGTGATGCCCGGCTGCCTTGGCCTTGATGCCGTGTGGCAATTGCTCGGCTTTTACCTCGGCTGGACGGGCGCTCTCGGCTCCGGCCGCGCGCTCGGCGTTGGCGAAGTGAAATTCTCGGGGCAGGTATTGCCGGAGAATAAAAAGGTAACCTACCGCCTGAACATCAAGCGCGTCATCAACCGCAAGCTCGTCCTCGGCATCGCCGATGCGATCGTCGAAGTCGACGGCAAGCAGATCTATGAAGCCGCCGATCTCAAAGTCGGTCTCTTCGAAAATCCGCGCTCGCTGTAATTTTTAAGAACAACCAAAGGTATCGAACATGAGACGCGTTGTCGTAACCGGCATCGGCATTATTTCCTGCATTGGCAACGATCAGGACACCGTGACGCAGAGCCTGAAGGAAGGCAAATCGGGCATCGTCTTTTCGCCGAAATATGCCGAGATGGGTTTCCGCAGCCATGTGGAAGGCCGCCCGAACATCGACCTCGAAGCGCTGATCGACCGCAAGGTGATGCGCTTCATGGGTGATGGCGCGGCGTACAACTACCTTGCCATGCAGCAGGCGAT
>JBBQWK010000327.1:0-2680 GCA_038210695.1 Alphaproteobacteria bacterium | reverse complement strand
TCCGCATTGCGGATGACAATAACGCAACGCTTTATTCGGCCAGCTACCCGCGCGATGCCTATGCCAATTTTGACTCGATCCCGCCGTTGCTCGTCAACAGCCTGCTGTTTGTTGAAAACCGCCACCTGATGGACGAAAACGGCAAGACATGGAACCCCGCCATTGAATGGCCGCGCTTTACGGGCGCACTGATGGGTTATGGCCTCAAGAAAATCGGCATCCATGGCGATCAGGGCGGCGGCTCCACCCTCGCGACCCAGATCGAAAAATTCCGCCACTCGCCGGAAGGCATCACCATGACCGGCAAGGACAAGCTGTCGCAAATGCTGACCGCTTCCGTGCGCGCCTACGATACCGACGGTAAATCGGTTGAAGGCCGCCGCCGCATTGTGCTGGACTACCTCAATTCCATGCCGCTTTCCTCCTACCCCGGCTTTGGCGAAGTCAACGGCTATGCCGACGGCATTTCGCTGTGGTTCGGCACGCGCTTTGAAGACGCCAATAAATTGATGCGCCGCCCGGAAGCGGAACTCAATGACACCGAAATGAAAGACCTCGCCCGCGTTTACCGCGAATCTTTGAGCCTTGTCATGGCGGTTAAAAAGCCCTCTGCCTACCTGCTGAAAGACAGGCAGGAACTGGAAGACCGCATCGATAAATTCCTCCCCCTCATGGTCGAGGCGAAAATCATCTCGCCGCGTCTCGAACAACTGGTGCTGGCGGAGCGCGTGCAATATGCACAACCTATCGCCGCCGCCGACCATAGCGCGCCGATGGTGCAAAAATCTTCCCAAGCCCTGCGCATCGACCTGCTGCAGACCATGGGCATGAAGAATATGTATGACCTGACGCGCCTTGACCTGACCGCGCATACCACCATTGACGTTGCGGCAGACAAAGCCGTTTCGGCAACCCTGCGCAGCCTTGGCAACCCTGATACCGCAACCGCAGCGGGCCTCACCGGCTTTCAGCTACTGAAGCCGGAAACCGCGGGCAATGTAATTTATTCCTTCACGCTCTACGAGAAAACGCCGGAAGGCAACGTGCTGCGCGTGCAGGCCGACAACTTCAATGGCCCCCTGAACCTGAACGAAGGCACCAAGCTGGAATTGGGCTCGACCGCGAAACTCCGCACTCTTGTTTCCTACCTTGAAGCCATTTCCGACCTGCGCGAAAAATATAAAGATACGCCGGTTGAAGAACTGAAAGCGCATCATGTCAACGCCAACGACCATATCACGCGCTGGGCGGTTGATTACCTTGCCGATGCCGCGACCGATAAATCGCTGAACGCGATGCTTGAAGCATCGCTGGACCGCACCTATTCCGGCAGCCCGGGTGAAGCGTTCTTCACCGGCGGCGGCATGCACCGCTTTGAAAACTTCGAGCGCAAGGAAGACTTCCAGAGCTACACCGTGAAGGACGCCTTCCACCATTCCGTCAACCTGTCCTTCATCCGCATCATGCGCGACCTTGTGTATTACACCCAAGGCGAGAAGATGCATGTGGACGGCAGCATCTATGACGACGCGAATGACCCGAAACGTCAGGAATACCTGACCAAATTCGCCGATGCCGAAGGCCAGGGCTTTATGTGGAAGTTCTGGAAGGAACAAAAAGGCAAATCGCCGGAAGAACTCGCAGAACTCCTCGCCGCCAAAACTTCGCACCATAGTCCGGTGCAGCTGGCGGTTGTTTACCGCTCGCTCTTCCCCGATGCGCCGTATGAAAAATTTGCCGCCTTTATTGAAAAAAATTGCCCGACGGCCAAACCCGGTGACGATTACCACAAGCAGTACGATGCTTATGCCAAGGACAAGTTCAACCTGAACGACCGCGGCTACCTGACGCATATTCACCCGCTGCAACTGTGGATGGCGCAAAATACCATCGCCCACCCCGATGCGACATGGGACCAGTCGGTCGCCGACTCCAAAGAAGTACGCACCGAAGTTTATAAATGGCTGTTCAACCCGAATAAAATGCACGGCCAGAACATCCGCATCCAGACGATGCTGGAAAAAGAAGCCTTCGGTTATATTCACGACACATGGGCGGCCAAGGGCTATCCCTTCGGCGCCATGGTGCCTTCTTATGCTTCCGCCCTCGGCGCGTCCGGCGATACGCCTTTCGCCCTCGCCGAATTCTCCGGCATCATGCAGAACGACGGCATTTATAAAAAGAGCATCAAGTTCCGCGATATTTCTTTCGGCGAGAACACGCCCTATGCGCTGCATTTTGATGCGAAACAGCCGGAAGGCCACCGCGTATTGCCTGCAGAATTAACAGCGCTTGTGCGCCGCGAAATGCAGGGCGTCGTGAACGAGGGCACGGCACACCGCGCCTTTAATTCGGTGAAACTGTCGGACGGTCGCATTCTGCCCGTTGGCGGCAAGACCGGCACCGGCGACAACCGTTTGCAAACCTTCTCCGCCGGTGGCGCGTTGAAATCATCGGATGCGAAAAGCCGCACCGCGACTTTTGTATACGGCATTGACGACCGTTTTTACGGCTGCGTCACCGCCTATGTCATGGGCGCGGAAGCGAAGGATTATAAATTCACCTCCGCCCTTGCAGCGCAGGTCTTCAAGAACGTCGTCCCCGGCATCCGCCCTGTCCTCGACCGCGCTTATGGCGTCGAGAACAAACCGGAAGTCGCGCAAGACAACACGCCGAAGAC
>JBBQWK010000326.1:0-2682 GCA_038210695.1 Alphaproteobacteria bacterium | reverse complement strand
GCTTGGCTCCCGGTTGCCGTCCGCGGGGGTCTTGTGAGGGCGGACGGCTGGTTTTCCGACACGTGGATCCGGGGGGGCAGAGGGTTGAACCGCCGTGTCGGGAAAGTCGATACATTATTGCTTGCGACGTCTTGCGTGGTCTTCGCTACATCGGAAATAAGATTGCTGCGCACATGCGCGGGCGCAGATACCGGCGCGGGCGCGTCGTTTTGCGGCGCAATCAATTGCGGCGGCGCAATTTTGGGGCGGTAGCCTTGTTGGCTGCGGAGAGCGATATGCGCGTTCTGATCGGCAACCGGAATAGCGGTGGGCGCGCTGGTTGCTGCGGGCGCATCGTTCCAGGCGATATCAACCTTCGGCAGGCTGGCGGTGACGGCGGCAAGATCGGAGCCGTCATCGGCCGGTGTTTTATCGGCTGATTTTTTGTGGAACATGGCCATGACGTTTTCGCCGATATCCTTGCCGGTCTTTTTCTCCGACACGACGTTGGCAACGCCGACCGCGGCGCCGATGGGGCCGCCATACAGCGTATCGCCGGCGATGCGCGCCATGGGCGACATTTTATGGCCGGTGATTTTGGCGTAGATGGTGCTGATGATTGGAATATGCTCGAGCGGGTTGAGCATGTCGAAAATGCCGACGATAAAGTTCCAGAAACCGCCGTGCTTTTTCTCCGTGCCGTCTGACGGCGCGGCCTTGGTATCTGTCTGCGGGGCGGAGGCACCGGCGGTGCGCTGCTCGCCATCATTATTCGGGCGCGGCACGACAATGTGCAGGCTTTGCACCGGCGCTGTTTCTTCGGCAGCAGCGGGCGCGGTTGTCGATGCCGTAGATGCGGTTGCGACAGTGCCGGACGATCCCATCAGCATTTTGGCGAAGGTCGCCTTATCCGGCGCGGGCATATCGCCCGTGCTCTCCACTTGCGCGCTGCGCGATGCATAGGCTCGTGCCGCGCGGCCAACGGACATGCCGGCAGTGCGGTCATCCCTCTGCTGGCGGCTGTAGCTCTGAACCTGTGCGGTATCGTCGATCATCGGTAACGGCGTGCTCCTATATTCCTGATGATATGAATTGCAAGCAGCGTGCCAGACCGGGTAAGGGCGGAACACTACACCCATAACCCATTGAAATATATGAATTTGCACAGTCATTTATATGAAGGGGCCAAACTGGCACGGCCTTTGCTTCTATTGCTGTAGTCGAACTACACCTAAAAAGGGTCCGAACATGACAACACTCTCTTTAAACTCTGCGTTAAGCGGCCTGAAAGCGGCGCAGAAGACCCTTGATGTCATCTCGACCAACATCTCCAACGCCTCCACCCCCGGCTATACCCGGAAAATACTGCCGCAGGAAACGCTGATTGTCGGCGGCACCGCCAATGGCGTGACGCTGGATTCTATTATGCGTAACGTTGACAAGTCCCTCCTCCGCGACCTCGTCACGCAAACGAGCGTGTCGTCGGGCGCATCCGTCGAGAACAGCTTCCTGGCCCGTATCCAGTCCTTCCATGGATCGTCGGATGCGCAGACCGCGATTTCGAACCAGATCGGCAGCCTGTCGGATGCCTTCTCCTCCCTCTCCGTCTCGCCGGACAGCACGGCCGCGCTCAATTCTGTCGTCAGCGCAGCGCAGCAGGTGGCTTCGACCTTTAACAAGTTTTCACAGCTCGTGCAGCAGCAGCGCAACGATGCCGACACCCAGATCTCGAACGATGTGACGGCCGTCAACCAGCAGCTGAACGTTGTTGCCGCCCTTAACCGCCAGATTTCGCAGCTGACCGCGCAAGGCCGCTCCACCGCCGACCTTGAAGACCAGCGCGATACCGCCGTTGCGACCATTTCAAAATACATGCAGGTCTCGAGCTTCTCGGGCGACAACAACCAGATGGTTGTCATGACCAAGCAGGGCCAGACGCTGGTGGATACAACCGCGCACCAGCTGGTCTTCAACCCCACGACACAATCTGCCTCGACATCTTACCCCGCCGGCGCTTCGGGCCTGTTCATTGATAAAGTGACCGGCACGGAAGTGACGCAGGGTGCCGTTGGCGGCGAAATGGGCGCGCTGTTCAAGCTGCGCGACACGACCCTGCCTACCTATCAGGCGCAGATGGACGAGCTGGCGCAAAAAATGTCCGCGCGCTTTGATTCACAAGGCCTTCGCCTGTTCACCGATGCCACCGGCGGCGTGCCGGCGTCGGTCGCGGACCCCGCGCCGGTCACTTATAATGGCTATTCCGGTTCCATCCAGGTCAACGCCGCGATTATTTCCGACCCGACTTTGCTGCGCAGCGGCACCTACGGCCAGATCATCCAGTCCGGCTCCAACGAAATTATCCGCAAGGTATCGGAATTCGCCTTTGGCCCCTATGCTTACGAGCAGGGTACCGGCACCGCCGATATTTCATCCGGCGACCTGTTCACCTCCCTCGGCCTGACGCCGTCGAGCCGCGTGAACGGCGTGACCAGCATCACGGCGATCCAGCCGGACCTTGACGCTTTCGCCAACATCACCGCGCCTGCGTCCTTCACGCTGGATGTCGGCGGCGGCCCGACCAACATCACCATCAACTCTGGTGATACGGCGACCGACCTTGTAAACAACATCAACGCCGCCATGGGCCCCGGCACAGCGTCCCTTTCCGGCAGCGGCCAGCTGACCTTCAAGGGCACCGGCAAC
>JBBQWK010000325.1:0-2683 GCA_038210695.1 Alphaproteobacteria bacterium | reverse complement strand
TTCCCGATCGACCCGCGCCTGATGGATATTCTTTACGTCATGCAGCACCGCATCGAGAACTTCCAAAATTTCGAAGTTTTCTCCGGCTACCGTTCGCCGGCCACCAACGCCAAGCTGCGCCATGTCAGCCATGGCGTTGCCGCGCGCAGCCTGCACATGTCGGGCCAGGCGATCGACCTGAACCTGCCGGGCACCCGCCTTGCCACGGTCCGCCAGACTGCCATGTCGCTCAACTCCGGCGGCGTCGGCTTCTATCCGGCGTCCGACTTCGTCCACGTCGACACCGGCCGCGTCCGCCACTGGTAAGATGTTCGAGGTTTAAGAATCAAAAAAGCCGCCGGTTTAAACCAGGCGGCTTTTTTAATGGGGGAATGGCGCGCCTGAAGGGAGTCGAACCCCTAACCTTTGCCTTCGGAGGGCAACGCTCTATCCAGTTGAGCTACAGGCGCAATAGGCTCATTTTATCGGGTACGGCGGCCTTTCTGTCAATTAAATAACCCCTTTTGGCACGAATCTGCTAAAAAGCGGGCTGGCGGGGCAGGGGCAAGTCCCTGAATTGCCATATGAATAATAAAGAGTTGACAGTGCGCTGGTTCAGCCTTTATACAGCTATCTTGGAATTTTACGTAGATTGATTGGAGAATACCCGTGAAACGCACTTACCAACCCAGCAAACTGGTCCGCGCACGCCGCCACGGTTTCCGTGCACGCATGGCGACCAAAAACGGCGCGAAAATCATCAACGCCCGCCGCTCGAAAGGCCGCTCGAAGCTGTCCGCTTAACTGTTAGCGGAGCTTCCCCGATATGTGCGCCGCCGTTCCCACGTTGAAGGCGTCGCCGGATTTCCAGCGTATCTCGAAGCAGGGCAGGAAATGGGCCGGTCCTGCTTTTATCATGCTCGCTCTCTCCCTCGATGATTCTACCAAGCCTTTCCGCTGCGGCTTTACCGTCAGCCGCAAAGTCGGCAATGCCGTTGTGCGCAACCGCGCCAAGCGCCGCCTCCGTGAAATCGTCCGCCTGTTTATCAAAGCCAAAGCGCCGCAAGGCTTCGAGATTGTGCTGATCGGCAAAACCGCCGCCGCCTCGCGAGACTACGCCAAAATGGCTGCCGACTTCGAAACGGCGCTGCGTTACTGCAAGGTGCAACAATGAACATCACCTCGCGCCTGCTGCTCTGCTTTATCCGGCTTTACCAAGTGACGCTCTCGACCGTTATGGGAAAGCAGTGCCGCTTTCACCCCAGCTGCTCCTATTATATGGCGGATGCGGTGCGGAAGTTTGGCGGAGGGAAAGGCGCTTACCTTGGCATTGCAAGGGTTTGCCGCTGCCACCCGTGGAATCCGGGCGGGCATGACCCGGTACCGGAAACTTTCAAGTTTTTCTCTAAAAACCCCTGCGCTTGTGATAAAACCCCTCACAACTCCCTCTCTGACCATTAAGGACTGACTGGCATGAAGCCGAACGACCCCCACGCCCCGAAAGACAACGCCCGTCTGATGATGGCGATCGTCATTTCCCTGCTCGTGCTGATCGGCTTTGAATTTTTCGTCGCCAAGCCGCATGAAAAGCAGGTGCTGGAAAACCGTCAGGCACAGCACATCGAAGCGGTGCAGCGCGGCGACAAGAAAGCCGCCATCAACAGCGAAGGCGACAAGGTTAAAACCCGTCCCGAAGCGCTGGCCGCCGCCACGCGGTTGCCGATTCAGGGCAAGCGCGTTTCCGGCTCCCTGTCCCTCAAGGGCGCGCGCTTTGATGACATCACGCTGAACGAACACCGCATCACCGTGGACCCGAAATCGGACCCCGTGGCGCTGCTGTCCCCCGCCGGCACGCCGATGGCCTACTACGTTGAAAACGGCTGGCTGTCGGATGACACGGCTGTGAAGCTGCCGGGCGATGATACCGTCTGGCAAATCAAAGGCGGCAGCCCGTCCGAAATCACCACCGGCGGCAAACCTGTCGAGCTGACATGGGATAACGGGCAGGGGCTTACCTTCGGCCGTTCGATTGCGCTGGACGATAACTACATGTTCACCATGACGCAAAGCGTGGAGAACAACGGCACCACCACCGTCAAGCTGAACCCCTTTCACACGACCGCGCGCAACAGCAAACCGGTCGACTTCCGCGGCGTTTATACGCTGCACGAAGGCCCCATCGGCTACATGGCGCATAAAGAATATCACCCGTCCTACAAAGACCTCTGCAAGGACGACAAGACGGATATTTCCGACGTTTCCGGCTGGCTTGGCATCACCGACAAATACTGGATGGTCGCGGTCCTGCCCGACCCGCAGCAGAAATTCAACGGCCGCATCATCGGCAGCTGCAACAAGGCAACCGGCGCGGAACATTACCAAGCCGATATCGTCGACATAGAAGCAGACGTTGCGCCCGGCAAAAGCTATACCGAAACGGCGCATCTTTACGCCGGCGTCAAAGAATATCCCGTCATGCTGGCCTATGAAGACAAGTTCGGTTTTGACAACCTGCACAACGGCCTTGATTTCGGCATTTACTGGCCGATCACGACGCCGTTCTTCAAGCTGCTGCACTTCATCATGTTCATGCTGACCAAATACGGCTTCGGCGTTTACGGCGTCGGCATGTCGATTTTGCTGATGACGGTTGTGGTGCGCGCGCTGGTCTTCCCGCTGGCCTCCAAATCCTTCCGCTCCATGG
>JBBQWK010000324.1:0-2700 GCA_038210695.1 Alphaproteobacteria bacterium | reverse complement strand
CAGCAGCATGGCGTTGCCGAAGACGTCGCCCGCCATATCGCCGACGCCGACGAGGGTGAAGGGTTCTTTCTGGATGTCTTTGCCCATCTCGCGGAAGTGGCGCTTGACGGATTCCCAGCCGCCGCGGGCAGTGATGGCAATTTCCTTGTGGTCGTAGCCGGTGGAGCCGCCGGAAGCAAAAGCATCCCCCAGCCAGAAGCCATGCGCTACCGAAAGCGCGTTGGCGATGTTGGAGAAGGTCGCGGTGCCTTTATCGGCGGCGACCACAAGATACGGGTCAATGCCGTCATGGCAGACGACATCTTTCGGGCGGATGATTTTACCCTTTACGTTGTTGTCGGTGAGGTCGAGCAGCGCCTGCACGAAAATTTTATAGCATTCGACGCCTTCGTTCTGATACGCCTCGCGCCCGCCTGTCAGCGGCGGTTGCTTGACGACGAAGCCACCCTTCGCGCCCACAGGCACGATGACGGTGTTCTTGACCTGCTGCGATTTCATCAGGCTCAAAACTTCTGTGCGGTAGTCTTCAAGCCTGTCCGACCAGCGAATGCCGCCGCGGGCGATTTCGCCGCCGCGGAGGTGAATAGCCTCGACGCGCGTGGAATAGACGTAAATTTCCACGTGCGGGCGCGGCAACGGCAGTTCCGAGATATTTTTGGTGTCGAGCTTCAGCGCGAGCAGATTTTTGGGCTGGCCGAGACTGTCGGTCTGGTAGTAGCTGGTGCGGAGGGTTTTTTCGATCAGCGTTTTGAAGCTGCGCAGAATGCGGTCATGGTCAAGCTTTTGCACTTGCTGCAGCAGCTCGATAATTTTTTCGGCGGCAAGGCGGCCCTTCTCGGCCGATTTCGCAGCGGCTTTGGGGTCGTGCAGAACTTTAAACATCTCCACCAGCTCGCGCGCGATTTGCGGATAGGTGCTCAAGACCTGTTCCACATACACAAGGCTGTACGGCAGGCGCGCCTGACGCATATAGCCGCTGTAGGTGCGCAGCATCATCACTTCGCGCCAGGTAAGGTTGGCGCGGAGTACGAGTTTGTTGAGGCCGTCGTTTTCCGCGCGGCCGCGCCAGACCTGCAGGAAGGTTTCCTCGAGGTTGACTTTGACTTTTTCAATATCAACGCCCGCGTCGCCCTTCAGCTGGAAATCGTGGATCCAGATGACGCTGTCAAAACCTTGCGGTTTCACTTCATAGGGCATTTCGGACATGGAGCGGAAACCCATGTTGTCGAGCACCGGCAGAATGTCGGACAGCGGCACCGGCACGGATTCATGATAGACCTTGAGACGGAATTCGCCGGCGGCCGCGTTGTGCAGACGGTAGAATTCAACGCGGATGTCATTTTTGACATCGTTATGGATCATGGTTTCAAGGTGGCGAATGTCATGCACCGTGTTGGCGATGAGCATGGATTCATGATAGCCGGACGTGAAGGCGCGGCCATAGGTAGATACAAGTTCCGCGCCCTTGATTTTTCCGTACACGTCGACCAGTACTTTTTTTAGGCGCTCGTCCCATTCTTTCGAAAGGTCGATAAGCTGCGCTTCGATCGCGGCGGGATTGAAATTCTCGGCGCGGTTTTCAACGCGCACGGTGAACAGCACGCGGGCAAGCAGGCTGTCATCCAGCGTTGTGAAATAGTTAGTAACCTTGCCATTGAGACCGGCTTCAAGAATGCGTGCGGCCTGTTGGCGGAAGGAGGTGTTATAACGCTCCCGAGGCACATAGATAAGGCAGGACATATGCTGGCCCATGGGGTCCATATGCGTGAACAGCGCCACGCGCTGCTTGATCTGCAGGCGCAGAATACCAAGGGCAAGACCGGTCAGGTCTTCGGACGTCACCTGAAATAGCTCATCGCGCGGCATTTTCTCGAGGATATGCTCCAGCGCTTTATAGTCGTGCGTGCCGCGGATAAATCCGGCATGCGCCACGGTTTCCGCCACCTTCTGGCGCACCATGGGAATTTCGCTGGTGCGGCAGGAATAGGTGCTGGAAGTGAAAAGGCCGACAAAGAGATGCATGCCGACAAGCTTGCCGTCTGCATCCACAATTTTCACGCTGATCGCGTCCATTGGCACGCGGCGGTGCACGGTTGAATAATTGTCGACCAGTTTCGAGATCATCACCGGCCAGCGCGCAATGCGCAGCGCTTCAACTTCCGGCGAACCCGGGCCTGCGCCGAAGTTCAGCTTCAGGCCGTTTTTAAGAACGCCGAGGTCGGAGCCGGCAACCGCAGCCGAAGCCGCCTTGTCGCCAGCGCCGCTGAATTTATATTCGCGGTAGCCGAGCATGGTGAAGTTGTTGTTTTTGACATAGGCAAGAAATTCCTGCCCTTCCTTCAAATCATCATTGTCTTGCGCCTTGGCATAGCCGGGGCCGAACTGCGCGACATCATCGATCTTCACCAGCATCTTGCGCCAGTCGGTGGTGGCGGCGCGCACATCCGCCAGCGTGCTTTGCAGCGATGTTTCAAGTTTGCGGCAGGCATCGGTCGTCAGCATCTGTTCCAACTGGATGTAGACATAGCTTTCAACCAGCACGGCTTCCGGCACGCGGCCGGGCTTGACGGCGGCGAGCTTCTGCCCGTCGCGCGTGACACTGAGGATGGGGTGGAAGAGCACATCGATGTTAAAACCATGCGTGTTCATTTCCGACGAGATGGTGTCGATAATAAACGGCATGTCGTCGTTGACGATCTG
>JBBQWK010000323.1:0-2705 GCA_038210695.1 Alphaproteobacteria bacterium | reverse complement strand
ATGGCCCAGTTCCGGCCGGCTGAAGAAGCTGGAGCCGGGCACGCAGGCAACGCCCACGGTTTCAATGAGGAAGCGGGTGAAGGCAACATCGCTCTCGAAGCCGAATTTTGAAATATCCGCCAGAATGTAATAGGCGCCCTTCGGCGTGTGGAACGGAATGCCGGCGCGGGTGAGGATATCCATCAGCATCGTGCGGCGCTCGTCATACAATTCGCCAAGCCTGGTGTAATAGCTGTCCGGCAATTTAAGGGCCGTTGCCCCTGCCCGCTGCAGCGGCGCGGCGGCGCCGACGGTGAGGAAGTCATGCACCTTTCTAATCGCGCCGGTCAGCTCCGGCGAGGCAATCATGGTGCCGATGCGCCAGCCCGTGACACTATAGGTTTTGGACAGGCCGTTGATGGTGACTGTGCGGTCTTCCATGCCCGGCAGCGTCGCTAGCGCCACATGTTCCGCGTTGTCGTATAAAATATGCTCGTAAATTTCATCGGTGAAGGCCAGCACATCCCATTTCTGGCAGAGGTCGGCAATCTGCTGCAGTTCGGCGCGGTTGAAAACCTTGCCGGTCGGGTTGTTGGGCGTGTTGATGATGATCGCCTTGGTCTTGTTGGTAAAGGCGCGCGCCAGTTCATCGGGGTCAAACGTCCAGTGCGGCGGCTTCAGCGTCACATACTTCGGCACAGCGCCCGCCAAAATCGCATCCGGCCCGTAATTCTCGTAATAGGGTTCGAAAACAATCACCTCGTCGCCGGGGTCGACTGTGGCCAGCATGGCGGCGACCATGGCTTCGGTCGCGCCGCAGGTAACGGTGATCTGCGTTTCGGGGTCAACGGTCAGCCCCAGCGTGCGCTTGGTCTTTTCCGCCAGCGCATCGCGGAACGGCTTGTCGCCCCAGGTGATGGCGTATTGGTTCACGTCATCCTGAATCGCCTGTACCGCCGCATCCTTCAATTCCTGCGGGCAGGCAAAATCGGGAAAGCCCTGCGCAAGGTTGATTGCCTTGTGCTTCACCGCCAGCCGCGACATTTCACGGATGACGGATTCAGAAAACTTCGCGGCCTTCTGCGATATTTTACTGCGGGGGTTGGCGCTGTAAGGCGTCATGTAAATTCAAGCCTTCTTCAAATGAAAACTTTTCGGGCGGGTCAGGTTTTCGAAGCCGATGACGGACATGGAGCCGCCGCGGCCGGTGTCTTTCACGCCTGTCCAGGTGAGGCCGGGGTCGACGTAGTCGCAGCGGTTGAGGAAGACGGTGCCGGTTTCCAGCTCCTCCCCCAGCTTTTCGGCGGCGTCGGCGTCTTTCGTCCAGATGGAAACGGTGAGGCCATAAGGGCTGTCGTTCATCAGCGTCACGGCTTCGGCGTCGTTCTTCACTTTCATGATGCCAACGACGGGGCCGAAGCTTTCATCCATCATCACGCCCATGGAATGGTCCACGTTCACCAGCACCTGCGGCGCAAGGTACGGCGTGCCCTTTTTGCTCATCGGGAACAGGCTTTCATCCACCAGCGCTGTCGCGCCTTTTTTCACGGCGTCTTCCACCTGCGCACGCACAAAATCGGCCTGCGCGGTGCGCACCATGGGGCCGAGGTTGGTGGCGGGGTCGGTCGGATTGCCGAGCTTGTAGGTCTTGGTCAGCTTGACGAATTCTTCGACAAATTTATCGTAGAGTTTTTCGTGCACGTAAATGCGTTCAATGCCGCAGCAGCACTGGCCGGAGTTGAAGAACGCGCCATCGACAAGGTTTTCAACCGCCGATGCCAGATCCGCATCTTCGCGCACATAGGCAGGATCTTTGCCGCCCAGTTCAAGGCCGCAAGCGACGAAGCGGTTGCTGGCCGCCTTCTGTACGATATGGCCGACGCGGACGGAGCCGGTGAAGTTGATGTAGTCAACGCGCTTGTCTTCCGCCAGTTTCTGCGTATCGGCATCGGACAGGTCAAGGTGCTGGAAAACGCCCTCCGGCAGGCCCGCCGCCTTGAAGGCCGCGGCAAAACGGTCACCCACCAGCGGGGTCTGGAAGGAATGCTTCAGCACCACGGCGTTACCGGACAGCAGCGCCGGCACAATGGCGTTGACGGCGGTGAGATACGGGTAATTCCACGGCGCGATGACGGCGACAACGCCCAAGGGTTCGCGGCGGATAAAGCGTTTGAAGCCGTCGCGGGTATCATGCGGCACAACATCTGCCAGCGCTTTGGGCGCGAGATCGACGGCGTATTTCACGCGCTCCGAAAAGCCGCGCAGAATTTCGCCCGATGTCTGGCTGATGGGGCGGCCCATCTGCCAGGTGATTTCCTTGCCGATATCGGCGGCATTGGCGACCATGTAATCGAGAAATTTCAGCATGTACTTCTGGCGGTCGGCCATGGGCACTTTGCGCCATTCTTTTTGCGCTTTCTTGGCTTTGGTCAGCACGGCGTCAATATCCGCAACCGTATGGAACGCGCGCTCCACAAAAACGCTGCCGTCGACGGGGGAGATGGTTTGCAGCAGGCTGCCGGATTCTTTTTTCATTGGCTGTCCCATGGTGAATGTCTCCTTAGATGATTTCGAAATACCGCTGGAGTTCCCAGTCGGTGACGTATTTGCGGAATTCGCGTTCTTCCCATTCGCGGCTTTGCGCGTAATGCACGACGAAGGTATCGCCGAACAGTTCATGCGCAGCCTTCGACTGGCGCAACCGGCCTGCCGCTTCTGTCAGGGTT
>JBBQWK010000322.1:0-2746 GCA_038210695.1 Alphaproteobacteria bacterium | reverse complement strand
CTTGAAAACGCGATTGCGTTTTATGAAGAGGGCGCAAAACGAGGCTCCGCCTTGTGCGCGCAGCAACTGGCCTACCGCTATCTTGATGGCGCGGGCGTGCCGCGCGACGGCACAAGGGCGATGGAATTGTTCGAACAGGCGGGCGCTGGCGGGCAGGGCTCCGCCTATGAAGCGCTCGGCGTGATTTATTTGGCGGGCGATATTGTGCCGCGCAACCCAGAAATGGCTTTCGATCTTTTCGGCCGCGCACTTTTGTATTTTGATACTGATCCCTCGGTCGCAGTCGGCGATGCCGCCCTGCACTATGCCTTTTGTTTCCTGACCGGCACCGGCATTGGCGAAGACCGTAAAACCGGCACGGAAATCCTGCAGAAAGCCGCCGAAACCGGCAACCCCGGTGCGATTGAAATTCTGGCCACCAAAAAAGTCCTCAACCCCTTGATGCAAATTTATTATGCGGTGGATGGCGCGGATTTGTTCAAAAAGCCCGTTCATGCGGCATGGGACGTCTCCGACATCATTCTCGACCTGCCGAAATCATCGTTTCTTTAAGTCTTAAATTTTGGGATCGTCTTTTTTCGCGGCAGCGATTTTTTCCAGCTGCGGTGCGGGCGCGACATAGGCCAGCCATTTTTGAATGGTGTTGCCTTCGACTTCCTTGAAATTCAGCGTCCAGTTCGGCGTGAAGCCGTAACCCGGTTCCCAGATCAGCGCCTCGAAACGGTCGATGACCAGTTCATGCTCGTAGGGGTCGTAGTAAATCACTTCGTCATTTTCGCGGCACAGCAGCAGCACGTAATGCGGCTCGTCGCCATGGTCGATGCAGGCGACGGCAACGCCGCCGTTGTATACATGCTGGCCTGAATGCGCATAGGGCAGAATATCGCGGCTCACGCTGTCCATGCGTTCCTGCGGCGTGCCGCCCCAGTTGGTGGGCTTCAGTTTTTTGCGCACGTCGTCATAGCTCATGCCCGTGGCGTAAACATTTGCGGCCGAGGCAATGCAGGCCGGCCCGCAGGAATATCCATCCTTCTGGCGGGTAAAAAATTCGGCTCCCACAGTATTGTCGAGCGGGAAGTGGCGCGGCTTGTAATCACTCATTGCGGTATAATAGCACGTGGCTTTCTCCTAAACCATTAACGCTTGTCATAACCCATGCAGTTATATAGCTCCTTCAGGAAAATTTGTTGCGCTGCGGATGCGTTTTTTATCATGTATGAAAAAAGCTGTTTTCCGTTGCCCTATCCGCCTGTAATTTGTGGCAAAAAGGGCTAGAAACAATGCCAGTTTGTGCTACTTTTTAGCCAAGTTAGATTCCTTATAAATATCATCCTCAAAAATCCGGTTAGGGAAAATCAGAACATGGCTCGTAAAAAAATCGCGCTCGTCGGCGCAGGTCAAATTGGCGGCACTCTCGCGCTCCTCGCCGGCATGAAGCAGCTGGGCGACGTCGTCCTCGTCGACATCGCGGAAGGCGTGCCGCAGGGCAAGAGCCTGGATATCGCCGAGACCGCACCGATCGAAGGCTTTGACGGTCTCTTCACAGGCAGCAACGATTACGCCGCGATCAAAGACGCAGACGTCGTCATCGTCACCGCCGGCATCCCCCGCAAGCCGGGCATGAGCCGCGATGACCTGATCGGCATCAACACCGGCATCATCAAGGCGGCAGGCGAGGGCATCAAGAAAAACGCCCCCAACGCTTTTGTTATCGTAATCACCAACCCGCTCGATGTCATGGTCGGCGTGATGCAGGAAGTCACAGGCTTCAAGCCGGAAAAAGTCGTCGGCATGGCCGGCGTGCTGGATAGCGCCCGCTTCCGTTTCTTCCTCTCGGAAGAATTCAAAGTTTCGGTCGAAGACGTTTCGGCCTTCGTCCTCGGCGGCCATGGCGACTCCATGGTGCCGCTCGCGCGTTATTCCACCGTCGGCGGCGTGCCGCTGCCGGACCTCGTGAAGATGGGCTGGACGACGCAAGACAAGCTCGACAAAATTATCCAGCGCACCCGTGACGGCGGCGCTGAAATCGTTGCCCTGCTCAAAACCGGCTCCGCCTTCTATGCACCGGCGGCTGCTGCCATCTCCATGGCAGAAAGCTTCCTGCTGGATAAACGCCGCGTGCTGCCTTGTGCTGCATACCTCAACGGTGAATACGGCGTGAAAGGCCTCTACATCGGCGTGCCCGTCATTATCGGCGCCAAGGGCGTCGAGAAAATCATCGAAGTGCAGCTGAACGCGGAAGAAAAGGCGATGTTCGACAAATCCGTCGCCGCTGTCAAAAGCCTCTGCGATGTTGCGAAAAACCTGAAACCGGCTGCGGCCTGATTTTTTAAAAACGAAAGAGCACCAACATGAATATCCATGAATACCAGGCGAAAGAGCTGCTGAAGGCAAGGGGCGTTCCCATCCTGAAGGGCGGCGTTGCCTATACCGCGGAAGAGGCGGTTACGGTCGCAAAATCCCTGCCCGGTCCCGTCTATGTCGTGAAAGCGCAAATTCACGCCGGCGGCCGCGGCAAGGGTGGCGGCGTGAAAGTTGTTAAATCGATTGAAGACGTTCAGGCAGCAGCCAAGAAAATGATCGGCATGCAGCTGATCACGCACCAGACCGGCCCCGCCGGACAGGAAGTGCGCCGCGTCTATATCGAAGACGGCTGCGACATTGCGCGCGAGCTTTACCTCGGCATGCTCATCGACCGCGCCACCTCGCAAGTCACCATCATGGCCTCGACCGAAGGCGGCATGGA
>JBBQWK010000321.1:0-2756 GCA_038210695.1 Alphaproteobacteria bacterium | reverse complement strand
GCTGACAAGAGCAAAGCAACGCCGCCCGCAACGCCCGTTGCCCCGCCCGCCAACGACCAGAAAAAGGAAGAGCCGAAGCACAAGTGCTGCGGCCAATGCAAACCTTAAAGGGCAAACCTTAAAGGTCAAACCTTAAAGGGCAAACCTTAAAGGGCAAACCTTAAAGGGCAAACCCCAAGAATTTTTTAGGTTTTAAAAAAATCCCCGCTGTCACACGCGGGGGTTTTTTTATGGTCCTTTACGCAGATGCGCCGTGATGAATTTGACGGAGGCATCGAAGGATTCCGCGCTGATGTTATGGCCGAGGTCCTTCACCAGCACATCGTCCGTCTTGATGCCGGCGCGCTTGAGCCGCTTGACGGAGGAATTGAAATGCACCGAGATGCTGTTCATCGCCTTGTCGAAAACTTTTTTGAGGCGGGAGGGCGCGCGTTCAATTGTTTTCGGGCCGTTGTAAAAATAATGGTCCTGATCGCCCATGATGAGCATCGTATCGGGCTTTGATTTTGGCTTCATGATGGGGAAGACAGGGCTGGAATGCGCCACGACCGCAGCGCAAGGCTCCGGCCGCCGTGTTGCCATCTGCACCACCATGGCGCCGCCGAGGGAGAAGCCGTACAGCACGAGGCCGTCATCCTTCAGCCCGCGCTTTTCGAGTTGCGCATCGGCAAAATCATTCAGCTGGTCGACAACCGGCACGCGGTTGAACAAATGGCCGAGCGCGAGCTCGAGGCTCTGGCCCGCGTCATGCGCGGATTTGTACCAAGTGTATAAATCATCGACATGGCCGACGTTGTATTCATCTTTATGCGCCTGATCCGCCCTGACGCCGACGGGGCCGCGCACCAGCAGCACATCCGCATTCGGCCATTCTTTTTGAATGTTGGCCGGAAGGTCTTTGAACATTTCGGGGTGATTGCCGTAACCGTGCAGAAAAATAACCAGCGCATCCGGCTTGCCGGAAGCGGCAGGGAATTCCATGAAATCAAAACCGTTTTCGTTTTTCATTGCGGCCTTAAAAAAATAATTTCAGGCACAGCATCTATCCCGCCAAGGATGAACAAGCGTAAAAGAATGGCAAATGCTTGTAAACGTATATAAACACGCTTGTATTGACCCTATATGAAAACGTGCCTATAGTCGGGCGCATGACATTCTTTAAAAGAAAACTCTCGCCGGCGTTTAATGCACCGCAGCAATCGCTGAGTGCTTACTCCATCGTTTTGGTGAAGCAGGATGCGGCAACAGCGGAAGCTTTTGCGACGCGTTTATCACGCTGGCTGCTGTTGCAGGGCGATGGCCAGGCCGGCCGCGCTGAAAAACCGGCAACTTCCGGTAGTCAAGTCACCATCAATTGCACCGAAGCGGTCATGGCGAGCATCGAACGTCAGTTCGCAGGCGATATTCTGAAGACCCTGCCCCCGCCCGAACATATTCGCGGCACCGTTTATCCGCCGAAGGTCGATCCCTGGGATGTGAGCCTCTGGAGTCGCAAATAAACCTTTTGGACGCTAAGCGCGTTTAAAACTGGTCATTCGCAATCTGCACTGCCGTTTTGTGGCCGCCCATGATGGGCGCGGTGAGGCCATGGACATAAGGCAGCAGCGCTTCGGCGAAGAAGCGGGCGGTAATCAGCTTGGTGTTGTAGAAATTCGCGTCATCGCCCGATGATGCCAGCGCTTCATACGACGCATAGGCCATGCGCGCCATCATGTAGCCGCCCGCCACCAGTGAAAACTGGCGGAGATACGGCGCGGCGGATGCCGCCATAGTGTCGGTGTTCGACTTGGCATTTGCCAGCATCCAGCCCGTGCTTTCTTCCAGCGCGCCGATGGCTTTGACAAGATTGACCTGAATGACATCAAGGTCATCGCTGGGCTTCTGCGCGAATTCTTTCAGGAAGGCTTTGATTTCCGCCATAAAGCGTTGCGCTTCCGCGCCGCCGTCCCGCAGCAGCTTGCGGAAGACAAGGTCATTGGCCTGAATGCCGTTGGTGCCTTCATAAATCGGCAGGATGCGCGCATCGCGGTAGAATTGCGCAGCGCCGGTTTCCTCGATAAAGCCCATGCCGCCGTGAATCTGCAAGCCGGTGGACGCTGTTTCAACGGCAAGGTCTGTCGACCATGCCTTGACCAGCGGGACAAGAAGGTCAGCGCGTGCGGCGGCGAGTTCCTGCGCCTTTACATCTGTTTCTTTCCGCATGCGGTCAACCATGCCGCCGGCGTAATAGGTGAGCGCGCGGGAGGCTTCGGTATTCGCCTTCATCGTCAGCAGCATGCGGCGCACATCCGGGTGTTCGATGATGGCGACGCGCTTGCCGGATTTATCGCCGAGCTTCATGCCCTGCACGCGGTCTTTGGCGTATTGCAGCGCATGCTGGTAGGACGCTTCCGCCAATGCAACGCCCTGCTGGCCAACGCCGAGGCGGGCGTTGTTCATCATGGTGAACATGTTGCGGAGGCCCTTGCCTTCTTCACCGACAAGGTAGGCAATTGCGCCGTCAGCTTCGCCATACATCATGACGCAGGTGGGGGAGCCGTGAATGCCGAGTTTATGTTCCAGCGACACGGCGCGCACATCGTTGCGCTTGCCAAGGCTGCCGTCATCATTCACAAGGAATTTCGGCACGATAAACAGGCCAAGCCCGTCATTGCCTTCCGGCAGCCCGTCGATACGGGCGAGGACGAGGTGGATGATGTTGGGGGTAAAGTCATGTTCGCCCCAAGTGATGAAAATCTTCTGGCCCTTCATCAGGT
>JBBQWK010000320.1:0-2763 GCA_038210695.1 Alphaproteobacteria bacterium | reverse complement strand
CTGCATCAACAACAATAACGAGCTGATCGAGCCGCTGGTGAAAGCCGGCGCGCGCACCGATATTTTTGACATTGACGGCATGACCTCCCTGCACCGCGCGATCGAGCGCAGCTACATGGCCGAATTCCTCGACAATTTTGTCGAAAGCCTTGGCGACAAGGCCGACTGGAACCAGCCGACGAAAAACGGCGATACGCCTTTGCATGTTGCGATTAAAAACACGCAGCAGCCGGTGCTGGAGCGTCTGCTGGAGCTGGGCGCAGACCCCGTGCGCGGCGGCGCTGCCGGCATTACCCCGCTACAGGCGGCCGTAATGGCGGAACATGACGATATTTTTGCCTTTGTGCTGAAAACGCTGGTGGAGCGTGAAATCAACGTTGACCTGCACCGCGACAATAACGGCTGGACGACGCTGCATTACGCCGCCATCCGCGATACGGCAGAAATGGCGACGCAACTGGTAGATGCCGGCGCCGACATTAACGCGCGCACGAAAGAGGGCGATACGCCCCTGACCATCGCCGCGATGTCCGGACAGCAGGATACTGTGACGTATCTGCTGTCGAAGGGCGCGGATATTCTGGCGGCGAATGACAAGGGCCAGACCGCCTTTGACCATGCGATTGCCGGCAAGGACACCGTCATGCTGCAAGGCCTGCTACGCGAAATGCAGCGCCGCGAATTGCCGCTGCCGGATTTTGCGCCGAAACCGCCGGGAAATAAACCAACTGGCCCTACGGCTGGCGGCCCCACACCCTGATATCAATAAACAAAGATTGCCACATGAAAAAACCGTCACTGATTATTCTTGCCGCGCTGCTGGCCATTTCCCTTGGCGCCTGCGATGACAAAAAATCTGCAGATTTTCCGGGCTACCAGCCTGTGCAGCTGAACGGCAAGGCGACCGCCTATTTGTTCGAGACCGATACGATCGAGCAGGTGGGCATGAAGCGCGGCTTCCGCTTTGTTCAAAAAATGGATGGCAGCTATTTAGTGCAGCCGGCGGTGACCGATTGCCACGGCCATGTTACCTATAAAACCGGATCGACCTTCAACAATGACGGCAGCGGGCATAAAATCCACGACCCGTCACCGGCAAAGGCAGTTGCCGCCGCGGGGACGGAACTGGACGCGCTGCTGCATGATGTGTGCAATTATTCCCGCTACGCCGACCCGCTGGCGCAGACGGCGGCCAATGACGCTGCGAAAGCCGTGACCAAAGCCGAACCGCCTGTTGCTGCCCCTGCTGCGGCAACGCCGCCCCTGCCGGACGCAGGCGATGATGATTCCTTTGACAAGGAAGATGCAAAGTTGAGAGCGGCGGCCGCGCCTAATTCAACACCCCCTGCGGATGAACCTGTGGCAGAGAAAATTGCCCTCAATGGCGTCTGGGATGGCGACTGGGATACATCGGTGGCGAAAGATGCCGCTTCCTTCCCCGATAAAAGCTTTAAAACCTGGGTTGAAAAGCTGCATGTGGAAATTTCCGGCGACAACGCGCATTTCATCAACTCCACCAACGATGTCACCTGCAAGCTGAAGCATAAAGACAAGCCTGTCGGCGAAATTGACCTTGTCAGCTGCCACAAAAAAACCGGCGCCACCGCGAAATTCATTTTCACGCTGGCGCAGCGCGGCAGCGACCTGACGTATGTGCTGAGCGGCACGCAGAACAGCTATATTTACCTGAAGAAAACCGCCGATACCGCGCCGATGATTTTTGCACCGGCGAAAACGCATACAACTCGTTACCGTTAATACCCATTACCGTTCATAAAGGAAATATCATGAGCCAGAAACTTGACCTGACCGCCATCTTCGGCAAATTCGCCGGCCAGCCGCTGAAAGACCCGCGCCGCCTGACCGCCGACATTGATACGGTTGCGGAGCAGATGCGCGATACCGCCAAGCAGCACGGCCTGACCCTGCGCCTGAAATTCCCCGGCATGATGCATACGCAGGATGCCAAGCCGAACCGCGTCAACGCCGATGTCGAGCGCGATGCCGCCGGCAAATTCAGCGTTAAAGGCAACTTCCGTATCGGTTAATCCCGTTACCGGAAACAGCCAGAAAGTCACCAGCATGATCCGCGTTTCTTATGTCGCAGCCGCTGCCCTTTTGTCTTTCCTGCTGGCGGTCTCGTCCGCACAGGCGCAGGACGCCAACTACTTCAACGCCGACAAGACACGCCAGCCGGCGGGCACAGCCATGACCGCGCCTGCGCCGCAACCACAGCAAGCGACGCCGGATGCTTCTGGTGATGATGCAGATGCCGTGGACGGGGGCGACCCGGATGAACAGGCACAGCAGGAAGTGCAGATCATGCCGGCGCATAGCGCCGTCGTCACCTCCATCGATACCTGCCTGAACCAGCTGGATGCGGATGATGCGGCGGCCGTGCGCAGCAACTACACCAACCCCTATCAGGACTGCCAGCAACGCCTTGGCAACAAGACCGCCGCCAAGAAAACCGCCAGGGCCGGCAAGCGCAAGAATGGCCCCGAGGCGGAAAACGCCCGCAACTTCGTGCGCATCAAACCGCCGAAGGCGGATGACGATGCCGCGCCGGATACGGCAAAGGATGATTCCGCCGATGATGGCACGAAGGTTCAGGGTGGCAGTTGGTCGAGTTCCGTAAAGCCAGATAAATCAAAGGCTAAGCTTAATCCTTAACGTTTTTCTGAAGATTTAGTGATACAATATTGCTGTAAGGGCAGGTGTTTCACCGGACGGCCATTTGATGTTGCTTGGCCGTTTTAGTCA
>JBBQWK010000319.1:0-2787 GCA_038210695.1 Alphaproteobacteria bacterium | reverse complement strand
CTGGGTGATGGTGCGGACGAGTTTGAAGGGAATATCCCCCACCAGCTCCTCGCCTTCCTTCTTCTCCCCGTATTCAAGGAACGCATCGAGGATGGCGCAGTTTTCACGCAAGGGACTGGCGAGGATGCGGAGGTATGAATCATCCAGCTCCTCGTTGAAGATAAATTTCCCGCCCGTCTGGTTGGAGTGGGAAATTATATCATCCGCCACCGGCTTCGCCATGTCGATTGCACCCTTCACGCGCAAGGTCGCCATCAGGAAGTGCGTTTTGCCGAACAGGCTCATCTGCTTCACATGCGGGGCGTAGCGGTCAAGGTCGGCCCTGGTGATCTTGCCGTGTTCCGACAGCGCCGCCAGCGCCACCGCGCGGACGGTGGAGCTCATGCCTTCGTCATAGAAGGTCGGCATGACGTCGTTTTTCAGCAGGTTCAAAAGGTAGCCGTGCAGCTTGTTTTCAACCGTTTCCGGCACCTTGTATTTGGCGTGTTCCAGCCAGTTGAAGGCAAGCGCAGTATAGGCCGAGAGGTACGGATCAACGTAATCATCCTGCGCGAGGAAGTACGTCATGCCGCCGTTCGGCGCCTGAAAGCTGGAGGCGATATCAAGCGCCGCCTGCGGCAGTTTCTCCGCATCAGGCCAGGTAAAGCTGTCCGGCATGTACTGTTTCAGGTTGAGGTAGTTCGCCGCCATGACGCCCTTGGTCAATATCTGCTCCCAGCAGATATAAGGGTAATCGCGCATATAGCGGAATGCCCCTTCCACCGACGAAATGACGGAAGGCGACAGCACAACGCTGACGCTGCCGATATCGGGGAAGATGTCTTTCGGGAAGGCGATGCTTTCGGTCGCCTTGTTCTCCGTCGTCGTGCCGTAGTTGGCGGCGGTTTCAAGGGAGCGCATTTTATTGACGGGCAGCACCTGTTCCATGCCGTCGCCATCCACGCTGTCGAAGGCCTTGACGGTGAACTTGATCTCGCCCTGCGGCAGATCGCGGCTTTCCGGCACCACGGCGACTTGAACCGGCATAAACACGGTGGCGCGTTTATAGGGGTCAAGCTTGATGGTTTCGGTATAGGCATCTTTTGTTTTCGCCGTATCAATCAGGCCGCTCGCCTTGATTTCAACGTTGATAGTGCGTGGCTTGTCGGTGCGGTTCATTACGCTGAAGCCGGCCTTGAAGCTGTCACGCTCCGTCACCTGGTTCGGCATGACGGGGCGCACTTCGGTCGGGCGGTTGACCTTGAAGTTGCCCTGGCCGAGGCCCATGCGGTCCGTCGGCGTTGCGGCTAGTGCCAGCACGCGCCAGCCGGTCAGGTTGTCGGGCGCTTCGAATTCAATCGTCGCATTGCCGTCCTTGTCGGCCTTCAGGTTTGGGTTCCAGTAGGACACGAACTTGAAGACGTTGCGGATGGACAGGTCACTGCCACCGTCGCCACCGGGGTTGGCGCCCTTCTTCTCGAACTTCTGGCGGCCAAGCAGCTGGGTGAGCAGGCTGTAGTTGCGCAGATCCAGACCGTCCAGTTTGTAGAAACCGTTGTAGGGATCAAAGTTTTCAGTGCCGCCGGTCACAAGGTCAAAGACGGATTCATCCAGCACAGCAACCGCCAGCTCGATGGGTTCGTTTTTCGCGCCGGGTTTGCGCGGTTCGGCATGCAGCGTCACCTGCACTTTATCGCGCGGGCGGTAAACTTCCTGCGGCGTTTTGGCGGTAACGAGCATTTCCTTGTAGGGGTCTTTCACCGGTACGGAAACATAACCCATGCGGAAGCTGGGCTTACCAAGATCAACGCCGCCGTTATCAATCGGCTTGTCGACGCGCGGCGATGTGACGAGTACGGAGAGATAGAATCCTGGCAGGTAGACAGGCTTCACGTCAAATTCGATGACGGGGGTCGAGCCCTCCAGCGTCTGCACGAAACTGTCGATGACGCCATAACGCTCTATCGTCACCAGCGCCTTCGCGCCGGGGAACGGGTTTTTCACAAGGTATCGCGCCTTGTCGCCGACATGGTATTCGGTTTTTTCCGGCACGATGGGCAGCAGCACATCGCTTTCATTGTTCCACAGCACGTAATCGCTGCCCGTCACCCAGAAGCCGAGGCCGGAGGCGTGTTCGCGGCCTTGGCTATCGGTGATTTTGGCGAGGGCCTGATAGGAGCCCGCCTGATCAGGCGTATAGGAACAGGTCAGCGCGTCAACATCAGATGTGCCATCGCAGTTGCCGACATCTTTCCATTCGTTGGTGTAGTTGGTCAGATACGCATTGCCCGCGCCCTTGGTGCGGACGGCGGTGGTTTCCATGCGCTGCAGGGTGATATGGACTTTCGTGCCCTTGGCCGGCACGCCTTTTTCATCCGTTACAATATATTGAAGGTCGACGGGTTTCTTGGCGGCATAAGCCCATTGCGGGGACTTAAGGCCGACGAAACGGTCAACGCCCACATAATCGGCTTCGGACTGCGCCGCCACGTATTTGCCGCGATCATCCTGCACGGCAGATTCAACCGTCAGGTGGCCATAGGCAAATTCCTGTTTCGGCACGGAGAATTTCGTCAGCAGTTCCCCCTTGTCCGTCAGCGGCTCGATCTTCTGGAAGATTTGCGCGCTGCCGTGGGTTGAATAATCCGGCAGTGTGAATGTAAACCCGTCCGCATGCGGGTCTTTAGAGGAGAACACACGCTCCGCCAGCAGCGCGGTCGTGCGCACTTCGGCATCCGTGTAGGGGCCGCCGGAATGCAGTTTTGCATCCGCCTGCACTTCAACGTCCTGATCGGTCTTGAACAGGTC
>JBBQWK010000318.1:0-2813 GCA_038210695.1 Alphaproteobacteria bacterium | reverse complement strand
CCTGCAGCCCGGCCAGTGCCTTGTCACGCTTGACGGCGGCGCATGGCGCTGGGACGGCCTCACCGTTTCCGCCAACGCCGAAAATGCTGCCGCCATCCGCCTGCAGCAGAAAAACCGCTTGGCCGATATTGATGCGGCGCTTGTTTCCGCCATCGAACAGCTTGATGCCGCTCGCAGCAATGCCGACACCGCCAAGCAGCAGCGCAATGCCGCGGCCGATGCCGTCGGCGCCGCCCGCAACGCACAACGCGCCGCCGAAGAAGCGCTCAACACCCTGCGCCGCCGCCACAACAACCTTAACAACCAGCTGACGGAAGTGACCGCGAAACTCGCGAGCCTTGAATCTTCCATCGAAACCGCCGGTCAGGAAATTGAAACTGTTTCCGGTGAACTCTCCACCGCGAAATCATCTTTCGACGCCCTGCCCGATACCGCCGAAGCGCGCGAGAAAATTGCCGCCTTCAAGGTTCAGCTGCAGGAAACCCGCCAGCAGCTGGCGAACCAGCAGGCACTGCACGCGGAAATTACGAGAGAAGTCGAAAACCGCAACCGCCGTCTCCGCCAGATTGAAGGCGATGTGACCAGCTGGAACGCGCGTCTCGAACGCATCGATCTCCGCCTTCTGGAACTCGAAGAACGCATCACCCAAGCGCAGGATGTTCTCGAGCGCCTGTCGGAGCGCCCCGGCCAGATCGCGCGCGAGAAGCAAGACCTGATGTCGCATATCTCCGAAGCGGAATTGAAACGCCAGGAAGCCGCGGACATCCTCATCTCGTCCGAAACAACGGCGAATGACCTGTCACGCGATCTCCGCGCCGCGGAAAGCAAAATGTCGGATGCGAAGGAAGCCCGCGCCATGGCGCAGGCGGATGTCAACACGACGCAGCACACGCAGGCCGGCATTGAAGCCACCATCACCGAAAAATTCACCTGCACGCCCGAAGAGCTCGTCGCCAAGCTTGAACTGGTCGTTGCCGAACTCGGCGAAGTTTCCAGCTGGCAGGGCAAGCTGGAGCGTCTGCTGCGCGAGCGCGACAACATGGGCCCGGTCAACCTCCGCGCCGAAGTCGAAGCGCAGGAAATCACCGATAAAATGTCGAATATGTCGACGGAGCGCGATGACCTTGTCGCCGCCATCGGCAAACTGCGCGAAGGCATCGCCACGCTGAACAAGGAAGCGCGCACGCGCCTTCTGTCCGCCTTCGATACCGTCAACGTCCACTTCCAGAAGCTGTTCACCCGCCTGTTCAACGGCGGCGCCGCTTACCTGAAGCTGATCGAGGCGGAAGACCCGCTTGAGTCCGGCCTTGAAATTTACGCGCAGCCGCCTGGCAAAAAAACCTCCGTCCTGTCGCTGCTTTCCGGCGGTGAACAGACGCTGACCTCTATCGCGCTTATCTTTGCGATGTTCCTGACCAACCCCGCGCCCATCTGCGTGCTGGACGAGGTTGACGCCCCGCTTGATGAAAGCAACGTCGACCGCTACTGCACGCTGCTTGAAGATTTGGCGAAAGACGGCAAGACCCGCTTCATGGTCATCACCCACCATCGCATGACCATGGCCCGCATGGACCGCCTCTACGGCGTCACCATGTCCGAACGCGGCGTTTCCCAGCTGGTCTCCGTCGACCTGAAGCAGCACGAACTGCATCTGGAAGAAGCGGCGTAAGCTGTAATCACAACCAATAACAAAAGCCCCTTTCGAGAATGCTCGAAAGGGGCTTTTTTAATCGTTATCGCTATGCGTCCGGCGATCGTGTTACGGCGTTGGGGGTTTGGCAGCCGGCGTGGCAGAAGTGGGGGCCACAAATGCTGCTTTCAACGTTGCCAGATACGGCATCCCCGTCGATGCATCCATCTGCGCCTGATAGGTTTCATCCCAGATAAAGCCTTTTTTCATGAGGTCGGAGACAAGGCGCACCGGGTCTTTGTAGGCGGAAAAATCGAACGTCAGTTCCATCGCCTCGCCGCCATTATTTTTGGGCAGCAGGTGACTGATGACATGCTCGAGGTGCTGGTCGTAGTCGCGGCCCTTGGGGGAGAATTCAACGAACAAACCATCCATCAAGCCCGTCGCAGCAGGGTCGCCGCCGATGGCGAAGACGAAGCGGTTGGCAAGCGCCGTGCCCGCCTGTTTCAGCAGTGACGGCGCAATTTCGTCTTCCTCGTCCAGCTGCTCGATAATGGCGTCGGCAGCGGCATTGCGCGCGGTATCGGTTTCGATGACGGGCGCGCGCGTCAGCTCCGGCGTGCTGGTGAAAGCGGCGTTAGCGGTATCGGCAAGGCGGCGCGCTTTGAACTGGCCGGGCGCGGTTTCAACCACTTCCAGCTGCACACCGGTCTTCTTATTTTCAAACTGGCGCACCACCTGCCCTTCGGGATTTTTCTTTTTCGACAGACGCTTCCAGTCTTTCTCTTCCCCGCCGCCATGTTCGGCAAAGAAATGTTTCAGCTGGTCGGAAGTGGTTTTGTCGGACATGGTTTTTCCTTGGGGTCTTTCGCGGCGAGCACATAGTCATAATCCCCTGAATCCATAAAAACAATGCCTAAAATATTCAGCCAATACAATGGCTTGAAAGCGCATTAACCACCTTAAAAGCGAGACATGTTAAAATTCTCATGTATAAAGGGGCTCCGGCATTGCAATTCTGGTCGAGGTTTTCAAAGGTATTTACCGCCGAGCCGCAGGCGAATTTTTTTCCGCCCGCAACTGCCGCTGCGCCGCCGGTGCCGACAGGCGAATGGTCAATCATTGTCGATGCCGATTGCAACCGCGTGATTAACCGCCCCGCTGAAGTGGGCGACATGCTGGC
>JBBQWK010000317.1:0-2836 GCA_038210695.1 Alphaproteobacteria bacterium | reverse complement strand
TATTCCTCGGCGGCATGCTTTATTTCGGCAATCGGCTATTGAAGGACAAAGATCATGCGCCTGCTGCTCGTTGAAGACGACCAGATGATCGGCGAGAGTTTGCAGCAGGCTTTGAAGGCCGACGGCTATGCCGTTGACTGGGCGCAGCGCGGGGATGACGCGCTGCAGGCGCTGGAAACAAAAGTTTACGATATCGTGCTGCTCGACCTCGGCGTGCCGGGCGTGCCGGGGCTGGATGTGCTGCGGCGACTGCGGCAGGAAAAAGACGCGGTTCCCGTTCTCATCATGACCGCCAAGGATGCCGTCGGCGACCGCGTGACCGGCCTTGATGCCGGTGCCGATGATTATCTTGTGAAGCCCTTCCGCCTTGAAGAACTGGAAGCCCGCATGCGCGCCATTCTGCGCCGCCATGCCGGACGCTCCGATCCGTTGATGGTCTATGGCGATGTATCGCTCAACCCGCTGACAAAAGAACTTTCCTGCGACGGGAAGACAGATGTGTTATCGCTTCGCGAATACGCCATTATGCATGCCCTGCTGGAGCGGCCGGGCGTCCTGCTGTCGCGCAGCCAGCTGGAAGAGAGGCTCTACGGCTGGAACGAGGAGGTGGGCAGTAACGCGGTTGAAGTACACATTCACCAGCTTCGCAAAAAATTCGGCCGCGACCTTATCCGCAATATCCGCGGTATGGGCTATACCGTGCAAAAATCATGACGACCACCCGCGACAATTCCGAAGCGCCTGTACTTTCTATCCGCAAGGAGCTGCAGAAATCGCTGATGTTTGCGCTGCTCGTCGGCTCGATTTTGCTGTTGCTGACCGCGGCCTATAGCGCGCTTGATGAAATCGACGAATTGTTCGACAGTCAGCTGCGCCAGACGGCGCAGGTCATTCAGCAGCAGGAAGACGCGCTGCATATCGCGCATATTTCCGGCGTTTCCGGCACGGTCTCTCCGCCGACCGCGCAAAAATCGAGACGTGTCAAGGGAGAGAAGGAATTCCTTATCCAGATCTGGGACGGTGACGGCAGCCTGCTTTATTCCTCCCACCCCGCCGTGCCGTTTCCCGACCTGAAGGAAAAGGGTTTCAAGACCGCCGAATTCGAAGGCCAGCGCTGGCGCAGTTTTTCCGTGCGCGCCGATGATGATATCGTGCAGGTTTCCCAACCCTTCCGCGGGCGGGCGCAGCTGGCGGGTGAAATTGCGCTTAATATTTTGCTGCCAGTGCTGCTGCTATTTCCTATTTTAGGAATTTTCAGCTGGTATGCGGTGCGGCGGGGCTTGCGGCCCCTTGTCACTCTTTCTGACGCCATCGGCCAGCGCACGCCAAAATCGCTGGCGCCGATCGAGGTGACGCCGGTGCCGGTGGAAGTGAAACCGCTGGTGACCGCGCTGAACGGGCTGCTGGAGCGGCTTGATGTGGCGCTGAAAACGCAGCGCCAGTTTACCGGCGATGCGGCCCATGAACTGCGCACGCCTTTAACCGCTATCCAGTTACAGCTGCAGCTTCTCGACCGCGCGCAGACAGCCGATGCCCGCACGATTGCCATGCGACGTCTGGGCGAGGGCATCCGCCGCTGTATCGACCTTGTGCAAAAACTTCTCACCTCGACGTGTCTTGGTGTTGAAAGCCCCGCGCGGCTGCCGTGCGATCTTGCTGTGCTGGTCTCCCGCGCGCTGGAGCATTTCGCGCCACAGGCGATTGAAAAAAATATCTCCCTGCAGGCGGAGCGCCTGCCGGAAGCGGTGGTGCAGGGCGATGCTACCAACTTGCAGGTACTCATCGACAACCTTGTCGACAATGCCTTGCGCTATACCCAAGCGGGCGGCTGCGTTGCGCTGTCGCTGGCTGCGGAAGGTGGCCGCGTTATTCTGACCGTTGCCGATGACGGCCCCGGCATTGCGCCCGCAGAACAGGAGCGCGTCTTTGACCGCTTCTACCGCGTCATGGGGACGGAGGAGATTGGCTCCGGCCTCGGCCTTGCGATTGTGCGCGACATTACCCGTCAACATGGCGGCGAGGTCACGATTGCTAAAGGCATCGGCGGCAAAGGCGTCAGTTTTGTCGTAACTCTTCGAGCATAATTACGCTTACGGAAAATTTATTTAGGCACGGAAAAAGTTCCCTTCTTTTATTCCAAATCAGGGAATATTTTTCTTATATATGTGTCCGCAAAAATCTAGAATTTACCATCGTGGTTTCAATGCCGTCAGGGCGTTCAGTGCATGAGAAGAAATAAACCAAGGGCTTATCGCCGGTTGCAACAAGGGTCTGCCACTCTTGCGGCGGCCGCATGCATGTTCATCAAGCTCCATGCGGCGCATGCCGCCGGCAATTCGACCGCCGATTATTTTGACCTGCCGCCCGAACAACTGCTTGCGGCGGAAGTGACCTCTGTATCGCGCCGCAGCGAGAGGCTGGCCGAAGCGCCTGCTGCGGTCTACGTGATCACGCGCGACGATATTTTGCGCGCCGGCGTCACCACCATCCCCGATGCGCTGCGCATGGCGCCGGGCGTCAACGTGGCACAGGCGGATTCCAACAGCTGGGCCATCAGCATCCGCGGCTTCAACGGCACAACCGCCAACAAGCTGCTCGTCATGATCGACGGGCGCACGGTGTATAACCCCGCTTTCGCCGGCGTTTTCTGGGAGGCGCAGGATGTTGTGCTCGCCGATATCGACAGGATCGAGGTTGTGCGCGGGCCCGGCGGCACCTTATGGGGTGCGAACGCCGTCAATGGCGTCATCAATATCATCACCGCCAAGGCGGGCGCGACGCAAGGCGATTACGCCAACGCGGTTTACGGCACGCAGCAGTCGTCCCTCACAGCACG
>JBBQWK010000316.1:0-2844 GCA_038210695.1 Alphaproteobacteria bacterium | reverse complement strand
ACCTGACGCATAGCGAACCGCTGGATAAATTCATGCCGCGCTATCATGAAGCAGCAGCCGCGCTAAAACCAGCAATCGAAAAATTCCCGCCCGCCGCACTGCGCCAGTGGTGCGAAGCCCTGGGGCAGGAAACCTTTGTCGGCTCCAGCGGCCGTATCTTCCCGAAAGCCATGAAAGCCTCGCCCCTGCTCCGCGCGTGGAGTCAGCGTTTGGAGAAACTGGGCGTACAGGTTGTGTATAACAAGACATGGCTGGGTTGGGACAATGACACCCTGACGTTTGATGACGGCAGCACGGTGAAGGCGGATGCCACATTACTTGCCCTCGGCGGTGCATCATGGCCGCGCTTGGGCTCCGACGGGTCATGGGTCAACATTCTGGCCAAAGAAAATATTGCCCTTTCGCCCCTGCGGCCTTCCAACAGCGGCTTTGCTGTTAACTGGTCGGATGTGTTCCGCAATAAATTCGCCGGCACGCCGCTGAAGCCGATTGGCCTGACGTTCAAAGGCAAAAGCTTTCAGGGGGAGGCGATGATCACCGCCGCCGGCATTGAAGGCAGCGCGATTTATGCCGTTTCCGCCTCTTTGCGCGAAACCGTCTCCAAAGATGGCAAGGCCGTGCTGCATATCGACCTCCGCCCGGGTGTAAGTGCCGAAAGCCTGATGCAGCGGCTGGAAATTCCGTCCCGCGGTAAATCCTTCTCCGAATACATGCGCAAAGAAGCGGGGCTTTCCCCCGTCGCCACCAGCCTGCTGCGGGAGGCGAATGCCGCCCCTGCGGCCCTGTCGGCCTATGACCTCGTCAAGCTTATCAAGTCCCTGCCGCTGACCCTGCTGGCGCCCTTCGCCATCGACCGCGCTATTTCAACGGCGGGCGGCATAAAATTTGATGAAATAGACGCGGGATACATGCTGAAGAAGAAACCCGGCGTCTTTGTCGCCGGCGAAATGCTGGACTGGGAAGCGCCGACCGGCGGCTACCTGCTGCAGGCGGTCTTTTCGACCGCCGTTGCCGCTGCCGAAGGCATCAAGGCGCGCCTCGCCTAACGCGCTGGATTTCTTTACATTTGCCCTTACTTATGTCATAAGCACAGCCGACAAGGGTGTAACGATAAATGCTGACCATTTCCAACCTCACATACCGCATTGGCGGACGCACGATTCTCGACGATTGCAGCGTCAATATCATGGACGGCTGGAAGGTCGGCGTGGTTGGCGCCAATGGCGCCGGAAAATCCACCCTTTTCAAGATCATCGCGGGTGAATTGCAGGTCGACGGCGGCACCATCCGCATGTCGGAAAAGCAGCGCTTCGGCATGGTGCGGCAGGATATTCCCGATACCGACACCCCCATCATCGACCTCGTCGTCAATTCGGACGAGGAAGTTGCGCAGCTGATGCGCGATGTGGAGACGGAGACCGACCCCAATAAACTCGGCGATATGTACGAGCGCCTGATCGAGCTGGATGCCTATTCCGCCCCGTCCCGCGCCGCTATCCTGCTGACCGGCCTTGGCTTCAAGGAACACCAGCTGCGGGAGCCGTTCAGCTCCCTTTCCGGCGGCTGGCGCATGCGCGTCGCCCTTGCCGGCGCCCTGTTCGTGCAGCCTGACGTTCTGCTGCTTGACGAGCCGACGAACCACCTCGACCTTGAAGCCATTATGTGGCTGGAAGCCTACCTGCAGAATTACCCGCATACCCTGCTGATCATTTCCCACGACCGCGACCTGCTGAACAAATGCGCCGACCATATCGTGCATGTCGACAAGCAGAAGATGGGACTTTACACCGGCAACTACGATACCTTCGAGCGCGAGCGCACGGCCAAGCTGGGCCTGCAGCAGAAGATGTTCGAAAAGCAGCAGGATGCGCGCGCGCATATGCAGAAATTCATCGACCGCTTCAAAGCCTCCGCCGCCAAGGCCGCGCAGGCGCAGAGCCGCGTCAAAGCGCTCGAGCGGATGGACTTGGTGGACGCTGTTATCGCCGACCGCGCCATTAAATTTACCTTCCCCGATCCTGAAAAGCTCTCGCCGCCGCTTATCGCCATCCGCAATGCGGATGTGGGATATGTGGAAGGCAAGCCTATCGTTCGCCGCATTCACGAGAATATTGATACCACCGACCGTATCGCCCTGCTCGGCGCCAACGGCAACGGCAAATCGACGATGATGAAGCTGATTGCCGGCAAGCTGGAAACCATGTCCGGTGAAATGGTGCGCTCCGGCAAGCTGCGCATCGGCTACTTCTCCCAGCACCAGACGGAAGAGTTGGATGTTGAATCATCCCCCTACATGGAAATGTGGCGGCTGATGTCGAAGAAGACTGGCGAAGCCAAGGAATCCCATGTTCGGGCCAAGCTTGGCCAGTTCGGCTTTGCCAAGATGCTGGCGGACAACCGCATCGGTGATTTGTCCGGCGGCGAGAAAGCCCGCCTGCTGTTCGCACTGATGGGCTTTGACGCCCCGCACCTGCTGCTACTCGACGAGCCGACCAACCACCTTGATATCGACGCCCGCGAGGCGCTGGTGCAGGCGCTCAACAACTACGAAGGCGCTGTCGTCATCGTCAGCCACGACCCGACCATGGTGGAGCGCGTCGCCGACCGCCTCTGGCTCGTCAACGACGGCAAATGCCAGGACTTTGACGGCGACCTTGAAGATTACCGCCAGTTTATCATTCAGGCCCGCCGTGAAGCCCGCAAGGGCGAAAAGGAAAAGCGCGCGGCAGAAAGCAAAGAAGCTTCTTCGCCCGCCACGCCGGAAAAACGCAGCGGCTCCACCAGCCAGATGCGCAAAGACGCCGAACGCGCTGAAAAAGATATCCAGAAGCTGACAGCCGAAAA
>JBBQWK010000315.1:0-2853 GCA_038210695.1 Alphaproteobacteria bacterium | reverse complement strand
AGCCCGCTGCCGAATTTCAAACCGCTCTCGAACAAATTCACAAGATCGCCGGTTTCAGGCTGATCGCATTACAGGAGACGATTTAATGGCCTGCTTCACCAAGCTCAATAACCTTGCCGTGCCCTACCTTGGTGCGAAGGTTGTCTATGCGACCGATGATTTCTTTGCCGATAAATCGCGCCTCATTACGCCGGAACCGGCGAAATGGATTGCCGATTTGTATGACGACCACGGCAAGTGGATGGACGGCTGGGAAAGCCGCCGCAAACGCGGCACCGGCTATGACCATGCCATTGTGCAGCTGGGTCAGGCGGGCGTTGTTGAAGGCGTTGATATTGATACCAGCCATTTCACCGGCAATTACGCGCCCGCAGCCTCGATTGATGCCTGCGTCTCCGACAAGGAAAACCCCGGCGACAAGGCGAAATGGGTTGAAATTCTGCCGCCAACGAAAATGACCGGCAATGCCTCCAACCTGCTGCCCATTGAAAGCCGCGAGGCCTGGACGCACCTGCGCCTGAATATTTATCCCGATGGCGGCGTGGCGCGCTTTCGCGTTTTTGGCCGCATCAATAAAGACTGGTCGAAAACCAAGAAGAACGAAACCGTTGACCTGCTGGCGATGGAAAACGGCGGCCGCATGCTGGCCGCCAGCGACGCGCATTACGGCTCCCCCGTCAACGTGACCAAGCCCACCAAGGGCGAAAACATGGGCGATGCCTGGGAAACACGGCGCCGCCGCGAACCGGGTTTCGACTGGGCCATCTTCGAGCTCGGCCACGCCGGCAAGGTCAACGAAATCATGGTGCATACCGCCTTCCACAAAGGCAACTACCCCGACAAATGCTCCATTCAGGGCTTTTACCTGCCGAATGCGAATGAAGATACCATCGCGGCGCAAGCGCTGTACTGGCCTGACCTGCTGGCGGAAACCAAGCTGGGGCCTGATAAAGAGCATTGGTACAAGAAGGAGCTGAAAGACATCGGCCCCATCACCCATGTGCGCGTCAATATGATCCCCGATGGCGGCATCAGCCGGCTGCGCCTGTACGGGACGCTCGCGTGATTGTTCTCAAACCCGCGCCGCTGACGATAGAAGCCTTCGCCCCCTACGGCGATGTGCTGGAAATTGGCAGCGCGCGGGAAGTGCGCCACATCAACTACGGCAATACCGACCGCTACCATGACATCGCCGCGCTCGATTTGCTGGCGGAGGGCGGCCAGCCGTTGGTCAGCATTTTTCGCTCGAAACCATTGCCGCGCCCGATTGAAATAAAAGTCATGGAGCGGCATCCCTTGTCCTCCCAAGCCTTCTACCCGCTGTCGCAGCACATATATATGGTGGTGGTGGCGCCGGCGGGGGAGTTTGATGCTGGCCAGCTGCGCGCTTTTATCGCGGGGCCGGAGCAGGGCGTCAATTACCGCAAGGGTACATGGCATCACTACAGTCTTGCCCTTGATAAGGTTAGCGATTTTATGGTGATTGACCGCGGCGCTGCCGATAAAAACTGTGATGAAGTTTTTCTTGAAGCGCGCGTCGATTATTAACGCGCAGCCGTTAAAAATCCTTAATTAACAGCTTCTTAAGCCCGTCCTGCCTACACTTGAAAATCTTTTCCAAGGCTTACGCTCCTCGCGGCGTCTGACTTGGGACGAGCATTTTATTTGGGCAGGAGATTTTATCATGAAGCATCTGGCATTTCTGGCATTGCTGCTGGCCCTGTTCCTGCCCACAACCGCAAAGGCTTTTTCCGGCGATGACCTCTCCGCGGCGGATAAGCTTTACGCCGAAAAATCCTACCAGCTGGCGGAAGGTGAATACGCCAAATTCCTCGATGATAAATCGGATGCGAAACTCGCCCGCGAAGTCGCCTTTAAATGGTCGGACAGCGCGCTGAAGGCGAAGGACGAAAATACCAAGGAAACCGCGCAGAAAAACCTGCAGGATCTGATTGACGGCAAAGACCATGACCGCTGGTGGGCGGAGGCCAATGTTTCCCTCGCCGCGCAATATGGCGAGGCGGACCCCTGGAACAAGGCCGAAAACGTCAAGAAATGGCTGGATGATGCGCGCGACTGGTGGGCGGGATCGAGTGATGTTGACCTTGCACGCGAAAAATTCATCAACATCAGCTTCCAGCTGGCCGATTTTATCACTGTTCATTGGGGCTGGTACAATGCGGACATCCGCCCCATCCGCCTTGGCGAAAAAACCGTTGTGCCGTCAACGCCGGCGCAGGGCAATAGTTCGCTGCAGGTGCTGTATGAGGAAATTTTAAAGGTCGCGAAATCCGACGCCGATAAATCGCGCGCGCATTACGGCCTTGCCATGGCCTATATGCAGAATTATTCCGGCGACGAAAAACTGCAGAAAAAAGCGGTGGATGAATTCCATACCGTGATGGATGATTTTGAATCCTCCGACTGGGCGGATTATGCTGCCTACCAGCTTGGCGTATTCTACGAGAATCATAGCGACTTCGTGAAAGCGGCGGATGCGTACCAGCAGCTGATCAAAACATACAAAACCGGCGAAACGCCCTGGCTGGAAGAAACCAAGCGCCGGCTGGAAATGATCGTCAATCCGGCGCTGGCGATTAGCATCGGCAACAACTTCGTGCCGGAATCGGAAATCCAGTTCTCCATGAACTGGCGCAACGTCAAGGGCGCGAAGCTGGCGTTTTATAAAGTCGACCTTGCCAAAGAATTAACCGCCAAGCCGGACAAGTCGTCCGGCTACAACAGCTATCAGGAAGTTTTGCGCGGCGCGGTGGAAAGCGGCCGCTATAAATCACTCCCCAAGGCACTGGAGACAGACATCAGGCTGGCGGAAGAAGGCAAGCACATCTCCCA